>CAZDNW010000082.1:0-3904 GCA_964506905.1 uncultured Candidatus Saccharibacteria bacterium | reverse complement strand
AAAACCCCAATCATTAAAAACTTTGTTGCACCAAGTATTTTTCCAAAAATTAATTCAAAAGTACTAATTGGCTTTGTTATAAGATATTCTATCGTTTGTTTATCTTTCTCTTGAGCTATTGAACCCATGGTTATTGCAGGTACAAGAATAACCATAAACCATGGAATCAACCCAAACATAGATCTAATTGATACAATTCCCACTAAAAAGAAAGTTCTTAAAAAGAAAAAGTATAGAATTGCTAAAAATACTGCCAATAAAATATAACCACTAATATGGTCTAGTAGTGATTTTAAGTCTTTGATTGTTATTTCTTTTATATTACTTAATTTCATAATTATTTTAGATTTTCAAAAACTTCTTCTAACGCATCTTGCACAGTTATTTGCCATACTACCCAGTTATTTTTGCTTGCAAGTTTAGATAAGTCGCCTCTAATTTCTTTTTCCGTTTTAATAACTAATTTTGTTACCTTTTTACCTTCAACTTCATAAGTTTCCAATATTTCTACTTCATCACCTTCGTTAAGAATCTTTTTCAGTTCTTTTTCTATGTTATCGCCTTGAATATGCACTTCTAAATGTTTTTTACCTGTAAGTGATTCTGGTTCACCTTGAACTACCAATTTGCCTTCATTTATAACAATCACTTTGTTACACATTGCCTTTACTTCTTGCATAACATGTGTACTTATTAAAATAACTTTATTTTTAGATAATTTTCTAATTAATTGTCTGATTTCTTCTCGTTGATTTGGATCTAAACCTTCTGTGGGTTCATCTAAAATCAATAATTTTGGATCGTGAAGTAGGGTAGATGCAAGTCCTACTCTTTGCTTGTAACCTTTTGATAGCTCTTTTATAGGTGTTGTTAATTTATCGCGAATTCCAACTGACTTAGAAATGTCCAGTATTCTTTTTTCTAACGCATCTTTTTTAACACCGTAAAATTTGCCTGTCATTACCAGATAATCGTAAACCAACATATCTGAATATAGCGGATTATTTTCAGGCATATATCCAATTTGTTGTTGTGATTTAAGAGTTTCAGTTTGTGTATTATAGTTGTTTACATATATTTCGCCTTTTGATGGAAAGTAATATGAGGAAATCATTCGCATAGTTGTTGTTTTACCTGCACCGTTAGGACCAAGTAACCCAACAACATCGCCTTTTTTCACATTAAAAGATAAACCTTTTATAACTTCTGTTTTGCCAAAACTTTTATGAATTTTCTTAACCTTTAACATAGAATTTACTAACTATAATTCAAATCGTAAGTATAAAACCACCTTACAAAGGTAAATGTAGACCACTAAACAAGATGTGTCAAGTTTGATTGAGTACAATCGAATAAGTTGAAATGTGTTATTGTGATAATAAAAACTGTATTTTTGTTAAAGTTTCGTGCATTAGAACAAATCCGCAAAAGTCGATGGTGTACAAAATTTACATATAGAGAATTGTGATTAAAAACATTTGTACTCAACCAATAAAGTGGTAACCTTTTACGATTAAAAATCTAAGAAAATTTATGTATTTATTTTACTTTTTTTGTCTAGATTTCGTTCAATCTTGAAATTCAGATATGCTTTCAAGCCTATACCGTTTTCTCTTTTTGTTTGGATTTCGTAGGCTTTTTAGTTGGTTTCTCTTTAATTTCCTTTTTAGCTTTCTTGTTTGTAGGTTTTTTCTTTTTACTTGTTAATTCAGATACTCTGTTTTTACCTTCTTCATAATATTTCTTAACTTTCTTGTTTAATTGATATTTGAAATATACGAATCTAACTATATATATTGTTATAGTAATACCTAGCAGAATTCCACCAACTCTTAATACATATAAATTTATGGTTTTATGCACTAATTCAGCAAATTTGCCAAGACTTACAAATAGTGCCGTTAAATTTGCTATTGGCAATCCAGTGTTTGGTATATGTTGTAATAACTTTTTAGGAACAACATTTGTTATGATAGTTCCTGTTACATATAACTGAAATAGTGCATAAGCGATAACTATTACCGCCGCTATTGTATAAGTATGAACCCAAGTTAAAATTGATCTTGTTTTCTTTAAGAAATAGGCAATTGTTGATGTTATTAATGATAAAAGTAATAAAATTCCCCCTGCATATTTAGTAGTTGTTACCACAGCTTTTTCTGCATATGCTACAGATTTTACATAACTAACAGCAACAATTGTTGTTTTTAACAATGAAATTGCATGTTCTACTTTTGATTCCTCAAGAAAAGCGTAAATATAATCTTTTATTGTTGTTACTATTTTAGATTGGTCTTTATTTTCAGTCGTTAATGTTGTTACTAGTGCATTTTGAATATTTGTAGTTACACAAGTTAAATTATCATATTCTTTATTTGCTATATACATTAAATTTTTCTCTTCTTCGTCAGTGTTTTGACATTTAAGAAGTTTATTTAAATCATATCTTGAAATTGTTATATACGCTGTTACTAGTTTAAGTGTTTCTTCAGTATCAAGATTTTTGGCTGTTTCTACATCTGGAACTAATGCTAATTCAATAGGTTGTTCGTGGTCTGATTTCAACCAATTAATATGGCTTACTATTAGTTTATTGCCATATTTTTCTAATGTCTTATCTAATTGCAAAGATTTTGCTAAAGAATCAGTTAATTTAATTGTTAATTTATCAGTTAGTTGATAGATAAAATTTGTAACAAAAGGGTTATCTATAAACTTTTCATAATTTGTATCTTTTACTGATTCCTGTACAAATTCAACGAGAGTATCAGTTAAAAGTGTGTTTAAATCAAATAATTCCCGTGTTGCATACGCTTCAATTGTATTTGCGGTATTTCTATAAACCCCAGATTCTTCTAAAGCATCTGTATATGTGGAAGGCGTTAGTACAACATACCAAACTGCTAATGTAATAATACCTAACGCTGCAAAAATAGAAGCTATGACAACAAGAGTGTAAGAAATTGCATTCTTAATTTTTTGATTCATTTTTAATTATTAGGCAGGGATTAACAAAACAAAAAGAGTAGGGCATGTATAAAAATACTCTTGCAAATAATCAACAATAATAAACTATTGTAATAAATTGTTACTTGAAGTATAGTCTGAATTATCTGTAAAATCAAGTCTTACCACAGTATATTATCGGCGTTAAACAAAACAGCCTATAATATACTTGACAAATCGCAAAATTATGGTAATACTTGTTGTATATAAGTATTTATTTTGCCCGATAGTATGATGCCAGAAGTTGTAGAAACAGAAGCACAACCGAATAGTACGGTAGGAAGAGAATCACTTCCAAATTCTCAAGGAGGTCATGAAGGTGCTGTTGGTTCTAGCGGTCTTGAGGCGTCTGTACAACAAGCACCAGTAGTATCCCTCGGTGAGGGTGAACCTGCTAATGCGCAAGTTGTTCCCGTTAATGTTGAACCAGGCGATACACAAGGATCTGTACTTGTAAATGCTCGAGAAGGTGTTCAAGGTATAAACAATGGTAATAATATTGCAGAAGAAGTTCTTAAACAACCATCAATTAAGGATTTACTTCTAAGTGTGTTCAGGAGTTTAGATCCTTTAGTTAAAGTATTAAGAGATCCAGAAATTTGGAGACGAGCACTTGAAGCAATGAATGGGCAAAAACCTCCAACCCCAACTCCAGCCTAATAATTAAAATCCAACACCAAATATAAAATCACCTACAAATAATATAATTGCTATCAATATAATTGCGGTTTCTGATATAAACAAAGGTCCCATTTTTTTTACAATTTCTTTTGCTCGTTTTCTTTCCATTTGTTTTGGCTTGTGTGTCTTAATAGGGTATAACCAATTTATTTGTTTATGAGGTGTTTCAGGTTGAATTCCTGCTTTATATAAAATATATTGAATTTCGTCTAAAACT
>CAZDNW010000081.1:0-2976 GCA_964506905.1 uncultured Candidatus Saccharibacteria bacterium | reverse complement strand
CTTTTTCTAATTTAATTTTTGCTTCTTTTTTGTTTTTTGCTTCGATAATTTTCTCAAACCACTCATCATATTCGAGTTCACCGAAATCATCGTCTTTAATCGTCTGATATGCTACACCACAAAAATAATAATATTTCATATATATATGGGTGATATTCTATAATTTTATAGTTTCCAATTTGGTGTACCTTAAGCACCTCGCCCCAAACAAATTTTGATGTATTAAATTTCATTTCAATTCCTCCTTTATTTCTTCAATATCACTCTTTCCATTAACATAAACAATTTCATTATCAAAGTCAAATTTTATTTTAACTTTATATTTCGATTTGACTTTCATCTTAAAACGATCGAACACAATAGCCATATATAAATTCTTCTCCATTCCATCTAACTTACCATCATATTGAAAAAAACTATTAACCAAATCATCTACATCAATAGGCTTTACACCAAACAAATCCACAACAATATCATCTATTTGTCTCACATATCCGATGTCATTAATCCACCCATCAAACATTCCACCGACCGATTTCTTTTTTCGACCCATTCTATATAACTCCTATTGTTACATCATCAAAAATCATTTCTTCTAAAAAAATCATCAATTATAGATTCGTTCCATAATAAAATCTTATCATAATATACCTCCTAAAATTATAATTAATAACGTTACAAAATCTAACACAGCTAACGCTTTCATAAATTTATTTCCCGTCCATAATATCAATCCTGAAATTAATAGCATAATAAAAATAAGCAATAAACACAACGGCATAGAAAACATAATGTTCCACATTATACCTCCTTATTTTGGTTGACTATTTTCTGTTTGCAATCATTTAATTGTTTCTTTAATACAATAATTTGCCATTCTAAGTCTGCTCGCCCACTTCCGGTAAGCAACTATTCAACCAGCACCACCAACTATAAAACAAATAATATACCAGTACATATTTTATTTCCTTTTAATTTCGTAGTAATCACTTAAACTAATACTGTCAAAAACGAATCCATACATATCATAAGGATTAATATTCATAATTTCGATAAGAATATAATGGATAAACCAATGCATATAAATTCCATCTAAATTTTCTGTAAAATTTTTCGTTTCAACTATCCATTCGTCAAAGTTGTTTGATGCCGGTGGAAGATAGCCGGGGCTATATTTAAAATCATTCTCAACAAATACCTTAATACGCTCATACCAAGGATAAATAATCTTCGTCCATAACAAATCCATATTCACACTAACTGTTACATCTATCGAATCATTTCTATAATTATAATATTGCGGTGAATCAATTTTAAGGAATTTGTATTCGGGAAAAAAATCTTCCATTGTACCCGTATAAGGGAATAAGTCATCAATGGCTTGTTGATGATCGTCCGGGACGTGATGTATGGCTTCTCTAAATATGAAATCTGTAACTAATTTTGCTACATCTTCTTCATAGCGTCTGTAATCCACGTGATCGCAAAGCCAATCAATAGCTTCTTCTCGTTCAATGTTTAACTGTTCGGACACCCAATCGGCTTCAGCATCTTCATCATAATTATAAATTGTTTCATAGAAACCCGGAAAAATGGGCAGCCAAGTTTTAATCTTTTTTACCATTATTACACCCCCCCCCTTGATGTGTATTTAATTTTCAGTAATTGAGTGGTTGTTTTTTTATAACATCCCCTAAATTCTTGACTCTTTTTTATAACTGTAAAACCCATCGCCAACAATTATATGATCAAGAACATTGATCTTTAATATCTTTCCTCCATCAACGAGTTTTTTAGTAACATTATCATCATCAATAGAAGGTCTGATTTCACCGCTGGGGTGATTGTGTGCCACAATAATGCTGCTTACACCCCTCATAATTGCCATCCTAAACACCTCTCTCGGTTCAACAATTGTAGAATCCAAAGACCCAAGAGAAACCAATTCGAGATAAATTAATCTCAACGCCTTATTAAGACCAATAACCCAAAAATGTTCCTTGTCCTGATCAACTTCATTTTCAAGACTTAATACACTTTTAATTATCTTATACACCTTTTCCGGTGTATTCAAAACATCTTTTGTCTTTTCTTTGATTATCATTTTCTCTCCCTTCTTTTATTTTTCCATCTCGGCAACAATATCCTGAATGGCAAGCAACCACCCAAAATGTTGTTCGAGTGTTTCATCATCTAACTCTTCTAATCTTCTAAGCAACGAATACCGCAATCCCTTACCTGTAGTGTAAAAATTCGACGATTGCGGGAATTCATAGTAACATTGCTCTTCTGCACCAACCTCACCACCAGTCCATACAAGTACGTGAGAACTTGTTTTTACATTAACACACATTTTTATTTCTCTCCTTTGCTAACACGAAAAACACTTCAAGTTTCAATCGCCGAAGCGAAAAACACTCACCAGTCCACTCCCAGCCGCTTCTTCCCTACACTTCCCTTGCAAACCCGTCCACTCCCAACTCTTTCCGTATCTTCTCGAACAGTCCTTGTTCTATTACAGTCTTTGGTGTCATCAGGGAGATAACTTCTTGCAGGAGTGTTTCAAGTTTCTCTATTTTAGGGGTTAAGAGTTCTTCTCCTTCGGGAGTGAAGTAGTGTACTTGGTTATTGGACTGTACTTCAAGGACTAATATTAACTTTGCCTTCATAATAGGCTCCTTTTTTGATTTAACTCGTTAATTTCCAAGGGTTTATTAATAGAAACACCCGCGGTTTAGTGTATAAAAACCTAACGGTTTTTCAGCACTTTTTTCCGCTCAGGTGCGTGAAACATTACCCTTGTTGTTTTTTATGAATTTAGGTGAGTTTATTTTTTATACCCCCTTTATAAAAAATCATACTAAATCTTCTGATTTTTTGATGTTCCACGGGGTTGAAACTGACCTAAAAACGGTAGTTAAAGTCTTCCAGCAGGTCTTCTATGGGAGTGATCACTCCCACTTGAGTCGTCCAGTA
>CAZDNW010000080.1:0-5921 GCA_964506905.1 uncultured Candidatus Saccharibacteria bacterium | reverse complement strand
AAGAAAATTTACTAAATGAATTATTTAAGAAAATTAAAGAAACAGGAACAAGTGATGTATACATAGAACATATCAATTTAAAGAGGTACATATTAAACAGATTAAAAGTCGAAGCAAGAAATATCGACCCTAATATTTTAGAAAAATTTTATAATTCCCAAAAAGAAAGTTACAGAAAAGAGTTAGAAGTTACTGTAAATAAATTAGCAAAAAAGTATAATTTAAATTTGCGATTAGATACAGCAATATATCATAACAAGAATTAAGCACTTACAAGTTTGTAAAAATTCGTTAAAATCAACCTACAATGAAACCGATACATTTTGCTACAATTAATAAAGGTAAAGTTGAATTACTAAGAGACCAACTAAAAAAATATAATATAGAAGTTATTCATGAAAATATAGAAATACAAGAACCGCGAACCGATGATTTAAGAGAGATTGCAAAAACAAAAGTATTGAATGCATATGATGTTATTCGAAAACCTGTAATCGCAATGGATGCGGGTTTCTATGTTGACGCATTAAATGGATTTCCAAAAACTTTTGTAAACTTTGCACTTAACACGATTGGGGTTGACGGGATTTTGAAACTAGTAGAAGAAAAACCGAGAGATTGTGAGTTTAGAAATTGTTTAGCATATTTTGACGAATCATTAGAAGATCCTATCTATTTTGAATCTTCTGTTAGAGGATATTTGGCTGAAACTAAAAAAGGTGATCCTCATGAATATCATTGGGGTGATTTGTTTTTTGTTTTTATTCCAGAAGATAAAACAAAAACACTAGCAGAAATGTCTAAAGAAGAATATTATAGGTGGCGCGATGAAAGAGAAAAAGATTCACTAGTTCCCAAGTTTGGGGTTTGGTATTCAAAAAGGTAAAAGTTATTTATATATTTATGATGGAATTCAAATCCACTTACATAATTATTGGTTTGCTAATACTTATTGCAGTTATTGTAATAATTTATTTAGTTCATTCTGCTAAAAAAACAGAGCCACAAAACATATTAGATATAAATAGATACAAAACAACAGAAGCCACAATCGGCAACAAAAAATATGAACTTAAAATTGCAGATACAAAAGACAAGCGTAAACAGGGTTTGATGTTTGTAAAAAACTTATCAAAAGACGAGGGAATGCTTTTTGTTTTCGAAAAGGAATCTATATATCCCTTTTGGATGAAAAACACAAAAATTCCATTAGATATAATTTGGTTAGATGGTAATAAAAAGGTGGTTTATATAAAGAAAAATGCACAGCCCTGTCAAAACACTGCGTCTGCAATATGCAAGTCAATAATTCCATCTAAAAAAGCGATGTATGTAATAGAATTAAATGCAGGTGAGGTCAATAAAACAAATTTAAAATTAAATGATTATATAAATTTTAAGTAATAATTTTCACAATAGATTAATATGCTTTTATGATTCTTTTTAGGTCATTTACAGAAATTTTTGGCTCAAATTCAATTGGATCAGTTTCAGAAATGTACTTTGGGGTATTATCGATAAGCTTATCAAGGTCTTTGAGGGTTAAGTTTTCTACAAAATCAGCATATTCATTACTCCAAGAAGATGGAGTATTGTAGTATCTATACATATTGGCAATAGATTTTAACATGTCTAGATAAGTTTCGTTCCCTCCGACGGTTGAGGCTATAGTGCTATCTTTCCAAGCTATTCCTATCTTTTGTAATCTCTTTTTATCTATAATTTCTGTTTTTAAAAGCAATTCAATATCAAATGCAAATTGAAATTCTATATTGTTTGAAACTAATTTATCTATATAATTTGCGTTAAATGCTTTAAATGGGCATTGAGTATCTGCTATATTTTTTAGACAAGGAGAAAGTAATTGTTTCCAGAGATATATAAAAAGTTTGCCTCTTGTGTTTCTAATACCAGTTTTTATCACGCACGAGTCCTTTGCTCTTCTTGATCCAATTACTGTTATATAATTTTTATTTATTATTTTATCGATTAATAGTCCGGATTGTCTTAAGTCTGTTGAGGTGTCTGCATCTGTAAATATAACAACATGATTTTTCCGATTCTTGTTATCTTCTTTTGCTTGCCACATCCCATACAATATTGCTCCCCCTTTTTTACTTTCGCTGGTGTTTGTCAATGTTTTTATAGGAGGAAGATTTTGCTTTATTGCTTGGTTTAAATACAAAACTTTAATTTGATCTCTTTCGGGAAGGGTATTTGCAATTTCTTCTGCAAATTTTCCAGAATTGTAAGGACACCCATCATCCACAATATAAATGGTCCATGTCCCTTTGTTCGTATTTGAAAATAGTTCGTTTAATTGTGAAACTTTTACTCTTATGGAATCTTCACCTACAGAACTTTCTTTTTTAGGCTTCATCCTTTCTATTTCGTTATATACGGCAAAAACAATGCTCAAATGAAAAGGTACATTTATTTGTTTGAACATTTCGGCTGAATGCTTTATTTTTTTATTTAAACTATCTTGATATTGTTGTAATGTTATTTCCATGGTAATTAGTAACTAAATGTTTTCGTAATGATCATGTTCATCTGCCATTGCATCCTCTTTTGTTTTTTGTACTGTTCCGTCTTTATGCTCTGGTGGAGTATAGATTGTATATAACTTTAATTCAACATCTCCTATATTAATAACATTATGTTTACTACCAGCAGGTACAACAATTGCATAATCATCATGAACAACTTCTTCTCTATCATCAATGATAACTTTTGCTGTACCTTGTTCAATTCTAAAAAATTGGTCGATATTTGGGTGTACTTCTTCTCCAATGTCTTCACCTGGTTTCAACGACATAACTACAAGTTGGCTTTTTGGCCCCGTAAAAAGAATTTTTCTAAAATTATTATTATTTAGGGTTTGTTGTTGAATGTTATCTATATATCCAGTCATGGTTTTAGTTTATCATGATTAAATGATTATGTGGAATTTTAAAATTTGATTAAATTGTAGATTATCTATTAAGTGTCACCAGAAAACAGAAAGCCTAAAATCAAAAAAGCCCCGGCTTTCGCCGGGGCTTAAACTTCAAAAAGAAATGTTTTTTATAATTCTTCTAATTGAGTAATACCAGACTCTTTTCTATCAATATATTTCAAGTAATTTTCAGTTGTTGTTAATCTTTTATGGCCTGCAATTTTTGACACCAACAATACACTCGCACCTCTTTTAAGATGTTCGGCAACAAATGTATGTCTTAGGTCGTTAACTGTAACATCATTTAACCCAATTTGCCTAAAATATCTTGTTAAAGTTGCGCGTATGTTTCTAATTAATAGTGGCTTGCCTGTTTTTGTTACAAAGACATTATCTAAATCTGATTTTGGTCTGATCTTTAAATAATCTTTCAATGCTTCTTGAACTGCGTTGTTTAATGGAATCGTTCTACCAGGAATAGTATTTGTGCCTGGCACTTCTAAAGTCCCTTGTTCCCCATTTTCACCAAATTTAATATGAGAAATCTTCATATTTGCCAATTCAGAAACCCTAATCCCAGTTTGAAGAAGAACCTCAACTATAGCTTTTGTTCTAATGTCGTCTTTAACAGTATCTCTTAATGCTCTGTATTCTAACTTTGTTAATATTCTTGGTGCTGTTTGCTCTAATTTAGGATGCTTTATTAATTGTGCAGGATTATTTTCAACAAAATTATTATCTAAACAATACTTAAAGAATGTTTTTATAGCGTTTATCTTTCTTGATATAGTCTTTTTCGTATAATTATTATCTGCTAAGTAACTTAAAAAGGCTTCTATGTCTTCTTTTGTTACTTCGTGTACCATTGTTTTATTTTGTTTGTTTTCGAGAAAGTCTACCAATTGTTCAATGTCTTTAGAATAAGCTATTACTGTGGCTTCTGCGCGACCTTTCTGTCGGAGGTTATCGATAAACTTAACTCTTGCTTCTTTTAGTGTAGTCATAATATATGTTTTGACAGGTAGTTAAAGGTTTAAAACTAACGAAAAATTGCTTAACTATAAGGATATTCTATTGCCTTATGAGGAATATGTCAATAGGATAAAAAACAGGCTGATTTTCGCCCTGTTATAAACGGATATAGTTTTATCCTAAAGTTGATTCCGCTTAAAGATGCATTACTAGTTAGCCTAAAACCGTTGTAACCACGGGGCTTTTAGGTGCCGGCCTTATTTACACGGGTAAATTGCAAAAATTCCTCAAAAAACTGTTAAATTACTTAGTAAAATATACATTAAAACTTCAATAAATGAATGATGTAAGCACGTGGAAAACTATAAGACGTATGTGTTGTAAGGCATTTTTGGTTGCGGGGCCAGGAATTGCACCTGGGTCTCGAGATTATGAGCCTCGCGTGGTAACTACTCCACCACCCCGCGTCGATATGCTTAAAATATTATACATAAATTACAAGAAATTGCTACCCTATGTGTTTATTTAGCAAAATAAGCATAGTTATCTTAAAATTCCTAACAACTTATTTTTAAAGGAAATATGCTCATCCTCGTTATTATCACCAGTTATATTCAAGTCTTCAACTTTAATTTCCCCATTATCATTTACAGGTTTAGCGTGCTTTTTGTTATTAACAATAACAATTTCATACCCATCCTTAGTTAGTCTTAATTTTTCAATTGCTTGTTTTTCTATATATGCTTTGCTTTTTGCATCCATTATTTTTTCTTTAAGCTCAAGATTTTCATTGGAAACTTTAGAAATTTCCTCTGTAACATCGGCTAATTTTTGCTTATTTGTCTTTAATTCATGAATAGATCTAAAAGTAAATAAAATCATTACAACCAAAATAGCCGCCATCAAAACAGGAAAATTATTTGAACTTTTGGTTTCTTCACTCATAATAATATTATAGTATAATATTAGTCGTTGTTATATAGTTTATGTTATTATTAGGTGGAATTCTGCCTAATTCAAAATCCGTGGCGGCGTAGCTCAGAGGTTAGAGCACAGCCCTCATAAAGCTGGGGTCGGTGGTTCGAATCCACCCGCCGCTACCAAATCAAATGTCCCCATTTTTACATATCTGCTATAATATACCCAATGAAACGCATATTAACCGGTGATAGACCAACAGGGCCACTACATCTTGGACATTATGTTGGATCTCTAAAAAACAGAGTAGAACTAATAGAATCTGGCCAATATGACCCGTTTATAATGATTGCCGATGTTCAAGCGTTAACTGATAATTTTGATAACCCCGAAAAAATACAAAAAAATGTATGGCAGGTTTTACAAGATTACTTGGCGGTAGGTATTGACCCTAACAAAGCGTCAATCTTTTTACAATCAGCAATACCAGAGATTGCAGAACTCACAATTTATTTTGCTAATTTAGTAACACTTTCAAGACTAGAAAGAAACCCAACCGTAAAAGACGAAGTAAAACAAAAATTCAATAAAAATGTTCCACTTGGATTTTTTATGTATCCAGTTTCACAAGCTGCTGATATCACAATAGTAAAAGGTGAAGTAGTACCAGTTGGTGAAGATCAAGTTCCGCATGTAGAACAAACACGAGAAATAGTTAGAAAATTTAACAATATTTATGGTCGGGTATTTCCAGAGCCAGAAGCATTAGTAGGAGAATTCCCCAGATTAGTTGGTACAGACGGAAACGCTAAAATGAGTAAGTCGTTAGGAAATACAATATATCTTAGTGATGATGAAGAAACAGTAAATAAAAAAGTAATGGCAATGTATACAGATCCAAATAGAATACATGCAACCGACCCAGGTACAGTTGAAGGTAACCCCGTATTTATATATCACGATGCATTTAACAAGAACAAAGAAGAGGTTGAGGATTTAAAAGATAGATATAGGAAAGGTAAAGTTGGTGATGTGGAAGTCAAACAAAAACTTGCAAAAGCAATAAATGAGTTTTTAGAACCAATAAGAGAAA
>CAZDNW010000079.1:0-4841 GCA_964506905.1 uncultured Candidatus Saccharibacteria bacterium | reverse complement strand
AGTTGATAAAATTTCAGGTGTTGTTGATGCCATTGTTATTTATTTTTATGAGAAATTAAAACAATTAGTGTAATTAATTCTCAAAATTAAGTTAACTAAAAAAACCGACAAATCAGTCGGCTTACAATGATTATGGAAAATAAATTTAGTAAGCCAGTATTTACACCGGCTTATGATGAATATTAGTTTCTAAATTTAATGTAGTAGGGGAAATTATTTTTTTCTTTTTTAATCTTTCAATTACAGTTTTGTAGCCATTTTTACCTCTATTCAACCAAAATGCAACTCTTGAAACAGTTGTTGTACTTAAATTCGTTATTTTAGATATTTGCCTATATGGTATGCCTTCTGTAATTAAAATCGCACACTGCAATCGTGAATTTATTGCTTCTATCTCTTGTTCTGTCATTAAATCTCTTAAAAAATTTTTACATTCGTCAACATTTTCTAAAGACAAAATAGCTTCACATAATATATCTGTATTTGTTGTTTTGCCTGGTTTGCTCATGGTAGGTTTATATCATACAAACAAAGATGTGTCAATGTGTTAACACGCTAACACATTGGTGTACTCTTATATTAAGAGTTGTATGTATTTGTTGTGTGTTTAAATTAGAAAAAAGGGTTGAATTAGATTGTGGTAGAGTAGATACCTGTTATTAGGTAAACTTAAGTTTTGCTACTAATTCCCCATAATAATAACCGCTATCTCTAATAGTTCGCTTTTGATTATTTTCAAAATCAACTTTAACTAACCCAAATTTCGATTTATAACCTTCTGCCCATTCAAAATTATCTAGTAATGACCAGTGCATATAGCCTTTAACCATAGCACCATCAGAAATTGCTTTATCAATAGCCGCTAAATGCTTTTCAATTACAGTTTTTCTGTGTTTATCGTGTTTATCTGAAATTCCATTTTCGGTTATGTAAATCGGTTTTTGGTACATTTTATGCAATCTAACAAGTGTTCTGTATAAACCATTAGGAGTAACAGGCCAATTAAATACTTCAAATTTTCCTAAACTATAATCTGGTTTTTGTTTAAAGTTTTTCATTCTGTATTGGTAATAATAATTTAGTCCTAAAAAATCAGCTTTTTTTATTGTTGGTTTATATACTAGCCAAGCCCTAATTTTATTTAAACTCCAACAAGTAAATTTGTCCCAAAATAGGTTGTTGTTGTACGGCACATAATCGGTTATTTGATTTACGATGCCAACTTTTATATTTGCATTTGCGTTTTTAATTACGGTGTACGCCCGATTATGTGCCGTCATCATATTTTTATACGCTTTATACGCATCTAAAACATTTCGCTTTTGAGGGGGCCATTTACCAGCAAGGTATGACATTCCAATATAAACCGTTGGTTCGTTAATTGTTGCTATAAATTCCACATCATTTTTTATATATTTTATTAGGAATTCTGTATATTTTACAAAGTCAGCAACTATTTTTTTGTTTGTCCAACCACCATAATCAGCAACCCATTTGGGTAGAGTAAAGTGATTTAAGGTAATAAACGGTTTAATATTTTTACTTTTTAGATAAGAAATTAAGTCGAGATAATATTTAAGCTCTTTTTCATCAAATGTATTTTGCGTTGGTTGAATTCTAGACCATTCAATAGAAAACCGATAAACATCTAAATTTAATTTTGCGATTATATCAATATCTTCTTTATATCTATTTCGTGAATTACAAGCAATGCCAGAGTTTTCTATGTTTTTATTATTGATTTCCCAATGATACCAATCAGAGTGAATATTGTTTCCTTCTATTTGATGCCCACTTGTTGCAACCCCAAATAAAAATTGTTTAAAGTTTTTAGAATTTAGAGCGAGTTTGTTGCTCATGATTGTAGGGTATAGAATAATAGTGGTAGTGTAAAGTATGGTTGTATATATTGCCCAATATTTTTTGCTTTTTTTTGATATACAGAATGTTTTTATAGCTTTAAATTTATGAAATCGCGTCTTATTTTAATATAGGATGTCCATGATTAGTAAGTTTTGGTTTTAAATCAGTTTTCTTTGGAAATAATGTGTTGAACAATAGTAGAGGTGCATCAGGTCCAAATTCTGGAATAATTTCACGTTCTGTGTATTTCATGTGTCCCCCGTTAGTTATTCGATATGCTGCTATAGCCAGCTGTTGAATGATTTTAAAGAATTCAGGCGAATTTCTAGCGCTAGGTTGGTATAATAAATTAAACAATGGGTTTTCAGTTGCTAGTCTTACCAAATATTCTTGAAGTGACTCATCAGGTTTAATCTGGGGATAATTGTATATCTTGTCATTTGGCAATTCATTTATTGCAGATACAAATAGAATAATACAATCTAATATATCTTGAACTTTGCTTGGGTCATATCGGTTTAGAACAATTTCCGAAATATAATTAAAACTTCGATAATCTGACAGTATAGTTAAGAACCCCAGAGCATAAATATATGACATGCCTGTTGTAATGGTACTCTCATGTGCTGGGCTGTTTGGATTTATTCTTAGTGTTTCGTATTTAAATCTATTGTGTAAATCTCTTACTAATTCTACATATGCATTTGGTAATATTAATAATTCTGGGCGATAGTATACAGATGGATTGATATAAAAGAATAAATCAGGTAAATTTTCTTTTTCATCTATTGGATTTTTACTTCTACCTATATAAAGCTGATTTTCCCACGATTTAGACAGCATTGTACCCACGAACAAGAATGCAGGTTCTTCATAATATTCTATTGGGTGATTGTTTTGTGCTGGAATTCCTCCGTGATGATATATCGAGTATACAAATCCCCAATAAAGATAATCATCTGGTATAAGATGTTCTGGTACGTTATATCTTTTTGAAAGCTTTTCTCTAGCTGTTTCAAGGTATGTTCTGTAGTGAGCATTAATTATGGGATCATTTTCAACATATTGAGCAGCTTGTTCAAATAGAACCAATCCGCACAATATGTTAAGTTTTGGATCTATTCTTGATATTTCTACTGGGATGTGTGTAACAATTAGATCGTGAGTTTCTCTATATCTTTTTTGCCTATTATCAATGGGGAAAGTAAACAGTGTTCCTAAACCAGTCTTTAATCTGTTAGATAACTTATTATTTGAATGTGGTTTTATTCTTTGTGGATTATTAAATTCAACATTTCCAGTAGAATAAAAATGCCAAGCAGGTGCATAGGGTCCGTCTTTGTGTAACATATCATCTCCTCCGTGGATTTCAGGATATGTTCCCATCCCATGCATTTCACGCCACCATAGAGCCCTTAATACACCTTCTGGGAATCCTGTTAATTGGCTTATTTCCTCTGTTATTTTATAAAAATCTTGTACAGTAGGATCAAAAGTTTTTCCTAATTCAAATATCGGATTTTTTAAAATCTCCTTATAACGTTCATAAGCCAATGAGACTAGGTCATGAATGCTTGTTTTCACACCTAATTCTTGTAAATGTTGAGGTTTATGGGTTAATAACTTATGTGCACTTTTTCCTGTCCCAAATTGAATATATTTTCCGTTATTATAATTTCCGAAATCAGGACCGGCAAGAAAGCTACTGCCTTCTTCTGGTAGTCTACCTTTTAAGTGAAGTGGAAAATTCGGATGAGGGAATTCTTTATTTTCTAGTAAATGTTGTATCATCGCTATTATCCTTTTTTTTCTTGGCAATAAATCGATTGCTTCTGGTATAGGGGGGCTATGGGGTGGATGTGGAGGTGGAGGTGGTAGAGGTTTTTGGGAGGGCTGACCATTTGCATGTGCCGTATTCGATGGAAACACTGTATTCAAGCCTATAACCACAACCCCAATTCTCATGAGGTTTAAAAAATCACGTCTTGTCATAAGGCGTTGTTGCTGTTGTTCAGGGCTTTGCGGATGGCCACCATAGAGTGAATTTATTGAAGTATCGGGTACTGGTACTGGTCCTAGTTCTGGTTCTGAAACTGATTCGGGTATAACTGCCATTATTTATAATTGTATCATGCTAATTATTTCATTAAAATCTTAATCCATCTATTTTATGTTAATATAAAACCAATGACAACCAAAACAATTAAAATTAGAAATATAAAAATTTCATATATTGAAATTGGCGAGGGTAGTATGGGTAGTGTCAGCAAAAGTAGTAGTGTCAGTACAGGTAGTACGGGCAATATAGTCGATGCAAGCGATACAGTTCTATTTTTGCACGGTGGTGGATTGAGAGCTTCTACATACTCAAAAATGCTTAACAACCTAGCGATTAAATATAGAGTAATAGCACCAGATTTACCCGGTTTTGGCAATTCTAGTGTTCCTAATTTTGTGTGGAATTACAGCGGTTATGTTAATTATTTAAACGAATTTATAAAAAATTTAAATCTGAATAACATAATATTAATAGGGCATTCTTTAGGTGGTGGTATTGCAATACATTTAGCAGTTAAAAGTAATAAAATAAAAAAGTTGATATTAATAGATTCTGTTGGAATTCCACCTAAATATTCTAGAAATAAATTGGCATTAAAGCTTATAAACAAATCAATAAAGGAATTAGTTTTTATGAAAGATAGAAAAACTGCTTTTATAACAATTAAAGATTTTTTACATAATATTGTGCATCAAGATCGTAATGTTTTTACTATGGCAAAAACCGTTGAGAACTTGATATATTTTGAAAATAAAAATGTTTTTGACAGAATAAATGTGCCCACATTAATTTTATGGGGAACTCAAGATGAGTTGTTTTGTAAAGATATTGCATATAAATTCAGCCAGTTAATTAAAAATTCGGAACTTAAATTTATAAATGGAAATCATGATTGGGTTTTGTTGTGTGAAAAGTTTAA
>CAZDNW010000078.1:0-2101 GCA_964506905.1 uncultured Candidatus Saccharibacteria bacterium | reverse complement strand
TGGGTCTTTTGTTAAATCTGAAAGTTCTTCGTCTTCTTTTTCTTTTTGTGCTTTTGCTTCTTCTTCTGTTAGCCCGTCTGCAATTAGGTCTTCTATTTCGCTGTTTTCGTTTTCTATTGGTTTTGCAAATTTACATTCTGGGTATCTATCACACGATAAGAATTTTCCATATTTTCCTAATTTTACTATTAAGTGTCCTTTACCACATTCTGGACATACCTCGTCTGTTCTTTCTAGCACTACTAAGTCTTCTTTGTTAATTTCTTTCTTTTTTTGCTCTAATAAAGTGTTAAATGGTTCGTAAAATTCTTTTATTAGTATTCGCCAATCTTTTTCGCCTAATGCAACTTTGTCTAAATCTAGTTCCATTTTAGCTGTAAAATCCACATCTACTATTTGAGGAAAGTGATCTACTAATAGTTTGTTTACAACTATTCCATTGTCAGTTGGGTACAAAGATTTGTTTTCTGTTTTTTTAACATATCCCCTACTTTGTATTGTTGAAATTATTGTTGCGTATGTTGAAGGTCTTCCTATTCCGAATTTTTCTAGTTCTCGTATTAATGAAGATTCATTGTATCTTGGCGGTGGTGCCATTTCTTTTTCTTTGAATTCCACATTATTTAATTTTACCGGCATATTTTCTTTAACCTCTGGCAGTTCTTTGTCTTCTTTGTGCCCGCGATATGCTTTTAAATATCCGTCAAATTTTAGCACAGACCCTTTTGCTTCGAATGTATATTTAGGGGAATTTTCTGCTTTGTTCTCTATTTCAAGTTTTGTATTTGCATAAACAGCCGGTGCCATTTGTGTAGCAACGGTTCTATTATAAATTAGTTCGTAAAGTTTTCTTTGTTGTGGTGTTACGGTCTTTGATAATTCTGACGGTTTTGTTGTTAGGTTGGTGGGGCGAATTGCCTCGTGTGCTTCTTGCGTCTTTACATTTTTTTTGCCTTTAAAATAGCGCTCTTTTTGACATAGATAATTCGCCCCATATTCTTTTTTGACATGTGAGCGAATGTTTTTTACAAAATCAGGAACTATATTTACACTATCTGTTCTCATGTATGTTATGTAACCTGATTCATAAAGTTTTTGTGCAAGTTGCATTGTTCTTTTTGGAGCAAATCCTAACATTGTGCTTGCAGCTTGTTGTAATGACGCTGTTGTAAATGGCGGCGATGGGTGTTTTTTGGTTTCTTTTTGTTCTACTTTTGTTATTTTAAATTCGTCGTTTTGTATGTCTTTTATTATTTTTTCTGCTTCTTTTTGGGAATTTATGGTTGTTTTTGTTGCCGTGTATGTTGTTGCAAATAATTCAAATTTTTTCTTGAGATATATGTTTGTGCCATCTATTTTTTTGAGGTTAGCTGTGATTTTTTGTTTGGAATTTGATTCTGGGTTGAATTCCCCATAAATTTCAAAATATTTTTCTTTATCAAACGCTTTTATTTCATTTTCACGCTCAACAACCAAGCGAACAGCTACAGACTGAACACGCCCCGCTGATAAACCATAACGGATTTTTTCCCATAAAAGCGGAGAAAGTTTATAACCAACAAGTCTATCTAAAACACGGCGACCTTGCTGAGCACCAACAAGATTCATATCTATTTTTCGTGGTTCTTGAAAGCCTTGTAAAACCGCGTCTTTTGTAATGGAATTAAAGGTTACACGATATACTTTAGGGTTTTGTTTATTTGGGTTTTTGATTTTATTGGCAATTAAGCCATCGGTGTCATCTTTTAAATCGGAATTGCCGTTGATTAAATACCCAACATGCCACGCAATTGCTTCACCTTCTCTATCTGGGTCTGTTGCAAGGTAGATTGTATCAACTTGTTTTGCTTCTTTTTTTAACTCGCGAACAACCTTTTTTTTGTCGTCAGGTACAACATATTCTGGCTCAAAATCATGTTCAACATCTATTGCCAAACCTGACTTGGGCAGGTCACGAACATGCCCTACTGACGACACTACTTTGTAGTCTTTTCCTAAGAATTTAGCTAGTTTCTTTGTTTTTGAAGGTGATTCTACAATTACTAGGTTTTTCATTACTTAAATAAAATAACACGGGATCAAGTTAATTGCTAGATTAAAT
>CAZDNW010000077.1:0-6241 GCA_964506905.1 uncultured Candidatus Saccharibacteria bacterium | reverse complement strand
AGAACCGGTATTGTTCAAGTTGTTTTTGCTGATGATTTAGCAAAACAAGCAAAATCACTACATGATGAATTTGTAATAGAAGTTGTTGGTACGGTACGAAAACGCCCCGACTCTATGGTTAACGATAAAATTGAAACTGGTTCGGTTGAAGTTGAAGCAGAAGAATTAACAATTTTGAACACATGCGATACACCACCTTTTGAAATCTCTTCTGATACATCAAATGTAGACGAAACTATTAGAATGAAGTACAGATATTTAGATTTAAGAACTAACAGATTAAATAGAAATATAAAATTAAGAAGTGAATTTGTTAAAAGAGCACGCGAATATTTTTTTAGAAATGATTTTGTGGAAATCGGGACACCAATGCTTACAAAATCTACACCTGAAGGGTCAAGAGATTTTGTTGTTCCGTCTAGGCTTAACCCTGGTAAGTTTTATGCGTTACCTCAAAGTCCACAACAATATAAACAGCTTTTGATGACAGCAGGTTTTGAAAGATATTTTCAAATTGCTCGGGCAATTAGAGATGAAGATCCTCGGGCAGATAGAGGTTACGAACATACTCAAATTGATTTAGAAATGTCTTTTGTAAAGATGGAAGATGTTATGAACACGGTAGAAGAAATGATTATTGAAGTTGTTGAAGGTATGGGGTTTGAAATTAAAGAAAAACCGTTTCCTAGAATTAGTTATAAAGAAGCGATGCAAAAGTATGGGGCTGATAAATTCGATTTAAGAACTGATGAAGAAAAAGAGGCAGGAATTTTAGCATATGCTTGGGTTGTTGAGTTTCCGTTTTTTGAAAAAACTGATGATGGGGGTTATACATTTAGTCATAATCCATTTTCTATGCCAATTGACGAACATGTTGAATGGCTTTTAGAAGGCAAAAATGTTGAGCAAATTCTAACTACTCAATACGATTTGGTTTGTAATGGCTATGAATCTGGTGGTGGTAGTATTAGAGCTCATAAACCAGAAATCTTGCGAGCAACTTATAAAGTGATGGGTTATAGTGATGAGGAAATCGAAGAAAGTGTTGGTCATATGCTTGAAGCATTTAAATATGGAACTCCACCTCACGGCGGCATTGCCCTTGGGGTTGAGCGAAATATTATGAATTTAACACAAGAAAAATTTATTCGTGAAGTACAAGCGTTTCCTATGACTGGCAAGGGCAATACCGCCGTCATGAACGCTCCTTCAAAACTTACACCTGAACAATTAGATGAGCTTTCAATAATCGCAATTGACAATGTTTATGAAAAAATCCGTCAATTAGCAAGACGGTTAAATGTAAAATATACTGAATATCATCACGAACCTGTAACAACAAGTGAAGAAGCTGCAAAAGTTCGTGAAGTTCCACTTCATCTTGGGGCAAAAGCGTTAATTATGCTTGCAGATAATAAACCAATTCAAGTTGTTGTGCCAGGCGACAAAAAAGTAAATACTGATGCATTAAAACAAGATTTAGAAGTATCTAAATTAAAAATGGCACCACGAGATTTAGCAGAGCAACTAAGTGGTGTTGAAATTGGGGGAATTCCACCATTTGGTAATTTATTCGATGAACCAATTGCCGTTTATGTGTCAAAGAGTGTTTTAGAAAACGAATTTATGGAATTTAATGCAGGTAACAGATCAATAAGTATGCGTATGAATCCAAATGATTGGTTAAAAATGACTGATGCAACAGTTGGTGATTATGATACAGATTAATAAACTACCTTAATCCTTAAATATTCTTATAACGCCTTTATCTGCATCTAATTCTATAAAATCACCGTCATTTATCACCTTTGTAGCAATTTTAGTTCCAACAATGCACGGCTTTTTAAATTCGCGGGCTACAATTGCAGCATGCGATAATATTCCGCCTTCATCGGTAATAAATCCAATAGCTTTATGCATTGCAGGTAAGAAATCTGGGGTTGTCATTGAGGTAACAAGAATTTTATTGTTTTTCATTTTATCTATATCATTCAAAGACATAATAACTTGCGCATATCCACTAACTTTTCCTTTAGAGGCAGGAATTCCATTTAATTCCTTTATATTTTGAATCGTCTCTTCGTAAATATCAATTTTATATTTATTTTCAATTTCACTGGCATTTATGTCAGTATAAACATCTAAATCAACCATCCAATATTCAATCTTTCGTCTGTTATAGCTTTTAACATCAACCGTACCTGACAACAATTCATCTATAGTTACATATCTCGCGTCAAATTGATTATTATATAAATTTTTAACAGTATTGATATAAAATTTGTTTATCGCTGAAAATAGATTTTCGTATTTTACTCTTATATCTTTAGCTAACTCGGTTATTTCTGGATATAAACCATCATCATTTATATTTGCTAATAAAAGAAAAAATACATACGATTTCCACAGATTTATTATATTGTTATCTATCTGTTCATCATATTTTTCTAACCCGTCAACATTATTAAATATATATTTTGCCTCCCTCTCTAATACTCTCAGTAATTCATCAGACAAATTGATTAAATCATTAGTTCTTAACAAAAGTTGATTAATTTTTTCTAAGTTGTCTACCGACAAATATTGTTCTACATAGCGGTTCTTTCCATGCCCTATTAAATATACTTTACTCTTAAATAAACTACTATTCCCTAGATATTGAGGTAATTCATATTTCTCGGCTTTTACTATATTTTGCAAAAAAGGAAGTGTAATATCACGTGTAAACAAATTTTCATACACCATATTGCTATAATATATCATCAATAAGACTAGTCAAATCTCTTTCCTAATGATACATTAATCTAGTAAAACTAATGGCGAAAACAAAAGCAAAGACCAACAAACAACAAAACCATTCACAAAATTCTACTTATATAACAGCTGTTATTGCTGGAATCTGTGTATCATTGGTAATCGCTGGTGCAGTATACAGAATTAATAATAAACAATCACTGTCATTACAACAACAAAAAGAGGAATTACAAAATCAAACTGCTTCGTCAGAACCACAAAAGAATTCCACACAAAAACAAGATGAAAATAAACCTAAGCAAGAAAAGAAACTTTATGTTGACGAGCCACCTAAAGTAACAGCAAAAGCATTTTCAGTTGAAAATATGGCAACTGGCGAAAGACTTTATGGAAAAAATACAGAGCTTAAACTTCCTCCAGCTTCAATTACTAAAATAATGACCGCACTTGTGGCACTTGATAGATATCCGCTAGATAAGGCTGTACCTGTACCTCCAGAATGTACAACAGTAGAAGGAAGTAAGGCAGGGTTTAAACCATATGAAGTTTTTACTGTTGAAGATTTGTTATCAGCACTTTTGATTAAATCTTCTGCTGATGCGGCATGTACACTGGCAAGTATTGATGGACACGATACATTTTTAATAGCAATGAATCAAAAAGCTAAAGAATTAGGCATGAATGACACACATTTTCAAAATGAAATAGGACTAGATTCACCCGACGCACAACTTTCAACTATTGATGATATAAATAAAATGGTTAAATCGGCGTTAAATTATAAAATATTTCAAATTTTAGTTGGAACTCAATCAAAAACTATTAAATCATTAAGTTCTGGAAATAAATATGTTTTGCATAACACAAATGACTTACTATCTTTGCCTGGCACAGTCGGAATAAAAACAGGTTACACTGAAAATGCCGGGCAGTGTTTAGCTTACCTATACGAAAACAATGGAGAAGAGGTTTTAATTACAGTATTAGGTTCACAAGATAGATTCGGTGATACAAAAGCACTTTTAGAATGGGCAAAAGAACAAATTAAGAAGGTGAATGAAAAGAAAACTAAGTTTGGTGGGTAGGAAAGTTTTTAAAATTTTATAAAATAAATCAAGTAAATTTTAAAACCTATAACACATTGCCTTTGAGTATATTACACGCAGCTAACGCATGATCATCCTTTCGTCGTTTTCTTGATATATTCATATCAATAGCTTTCTTTACACTTTCTTTTGAAGTTCCTGATTCGTCTACAAATTTAATTTCAATATTTAATTTATTTTCAATTAACTTTTTCTCTAATACTTTTGCGAACTCTCTAACTTCTTTAGACATTTTTGTTTCTTTACCCTTTAACAAAGGCAAACCTATTACGATTAAATCGCAATTATCTTCTTTTACATATTTAACAATTTTATTTATCGCTTCTTCTCCTATTTGATGATTTTTTTTGTAATTTAGTGTATCAAGTGGCATTACTATATCACCACGGCCCATTGCTAGACCTATATATTTAGTTCCATAATCTATTCCTAGTATGCATTTATTTGTGGAATTCATAGCATAAATTATATACTAATTGCGTTTTTTTTCTATTACAAAGCAAAAAGAACAAGAATTCAATACCCTATAAAAATTACTACTTGACATATTGTAAAACTTATAGTATATTGTAAATATACTTAAGATAACATCTTAAGTTAAGTACATTAACGCTGTCCTTTCTGAAACAACGGTGCGCATTGGTGACCGTATACGCCCAACTATATGGCCGATGCCAAAAAATATAAATTCAAGCGTATCACCTGCTTCAACCTTGTTTTGGATATAACAGCGCTAAAACTAAAGAGTATTAGAAAATGTTTTAAAATTAAATAATTGTTAAATAAGCCACTATCTTTGTGGTTTTTATTGATTTTCAACTGTAACCTTTATATTGTTTTCGTTTCTTGGCATTTTTTGTAGTGGTGCAGGCATATTAGGAAATAGTCTTATTTCGAAGCTATCAATGTTTTTTATACTATTTAAATACGATTCCGCAGATGACAAACTTAATCCAGCCAAATCATTTTTTATTTTATCAATATCAAGTGTTGGAGTAATATAACTTCGTAATTTAACTTGTAATTGCAAGGAATTTCCGTCTTCTGAAGTACCTACAACCGCTACTTCGTATTCTGGTTTTTCATCGTCTAATTGATATTCTTCTGGTATTACGGTTTTTATCATTTCACTAACTAATTGATCTAAATCTGTTTTAGAATAGGCTAATCCAGTACCTTTCATTGTCATCTCTAGTGTAAGCGTATCTGCTTCTTCATCTAATTCTTTGTCAAATGTCTTAGATGCGACTTCATACTTTACCGATTGTTCCAGTAGTGTTTGTCCACTAACAACTTTTCTTCTTAATGCTGAATTTACAGATTCTTTTAGAACTTCTTCTAATTCTTTTTCAATATTGTCTAAATCTTCTTGGGTAACTACTTTTACTGTTTCGCTTGATCCACCTTTTATTTTTTCTTCATTTTCACCAACCACATCGTCTATGTCGTAATCATCTATCTTAAATTTTTCACCTTTATCTAAATTATATTGCTTACCAAAGGTTGCAGCTTCGACATCAATTTTTGCTACACCATATGTAACTTTTGTTTCTTCTCCGTCTGGAGTTGTCTCAGTTTCTTCTTTTTTAGCAGGTACTTTTACTTCACTTGCAACTATGAACTTCAGATTTTCTTTATCATCATCAGTTGTTACCAATTTAACTACAGTACCTTCTTTTATTTTTATTTCTTTATCAGTTTTATTTGTAACTTTTATTTTTCCTTTTGCTTTTTCACCAATAACTTTTTCACCTGTTGTATCTTTTGTTAGCGAATCTTTTTCTTCAACTTCAAGTGTATATGCTGGAATAGTAGCAGTTTCAACACTAACAGTTTCTTGTCCTGCAACTGCATTTACATCTAGTAATTTAACTAATACTTCTGAATTTACCTTTATATTTACAACTGCTGATGGCAAATACCATAACAACGCCCATAATAAACCAACTGCAAAAACAATAAAAAACAATACCGCAATTAGTATTTTGTAAATTCCTTTAATTTTTCTTTTTGGCTTTTCACCTGCTGTGGTTTCTTGTTTGACAGCCACCGGTTCTTTAGATTTTTGGTTAATTTCCTCATTTAAATCAACTTGAGAATCGTTTATTTCAAGTGTGTCATTATTTACAGCTTCAATATAATCTTTATATTTTTCATCGTCTACATCAAATTTAACGGTTTTGCCTAAACCATCTGCTATATCTTTTATAACTTTTAAGTTAGTGGAATTCATAAACAAATCTGAGGTTCTATCAAAATTGATTACTAACTCAGTAGCTTCATTTTCTTTTATCTGCTTCATTAAATCTGTTATATCTAATTTTTCTGTAACTGTTATTGTATTCATATTATTCATCTAATTCTAACTGTACTAACCCAAT
>CAZDNW010000076.1:0-8430 GCA_964506905.1 uncultured Candidatus Saccharibacteria bacterium | reverse complement strand
ATTTCTTTTTCAATTTTTTCTAATCTTTCTTTTGATTTTTGACTTTTATCTTTTTTAACAGCTTCTCTTTCTATTTCTAATTGCAATCTTTTTCTTCTTAATCTATCTAATTCTGTCGGCATACTTTCTATTTCCATTTTTAATGAGGAAGTCGCTTCGTCGATTAAATCAACAGCCTTATCTGGTAAAAACCTATCTGTGATATATCTAGAAGAAAGTTCTGCAGCTGCAACTACTGCATCATCTGTTATACGAACACCATGATGAACCTCGTACTTTTCTTGAATTCCCCTTAATATAGAAATTGTGTCTTCTATTGTTGGTTCACCAACATACACTGGTTGAAATCTTCTTTCTAATGCCGCATCTTTTTCTATATATTTTCTATATTCGTCTAATGTGGTAGCACCAATCATATGTAATTTACCACGAGCTAAAAGTGGTTTTAACATATTTGCAGCATCAACCGCACCTTCACTAGCTCCAGCTCCAACAATGGTATGTAATTCGTCTATAAATAAAATTATGTTTCCCTCTGACTTCTCAACTTCTTTCAACACGGCTTTAAGTCTATCTTCAAATTCCCCACGATATTTAGCACCAGCTAAAAGCGAACCCATATCTAATGCAACTATCTTTTTGTTTTTTAAAGTGGTAGGAACATCACCAGATACAATTCTTTGAGCTAAACCTTCAACAATAGCTGTTTTACCAACACCTGGTTCACCGATTAGAACTGGATTGTTTTTAGTTCGTCTTGTTAAAACTTGCATCACCCTTCTGATTTCCTCATTACGACCAATAACGGGGTCTAACTTACCTTCTTTTGCCATTTGTGTAAGATCTGTTCCGTATTTTTCTAAAACTTTAAATTTTGATTCTGGGTTTTTATCTGTAACATTCATATTACCTCTCGCCTCCTTAATTTTTTCACTAATTAAACTATAATTAATATCGTGTTGTTCAAGTAAATCCTTAATACTTGAATCCACTTTTAACATTGCTAAAAGTAGATGCTCAACACTTACAAATTCGTCTTTAAGTGATTGCATCTCTTTTTCTGCTTGGTCAAAAATAGATGCAACTTCACTAGACATTCTAACTTGATCTTTGGTTAACCCTTCAATCTTAGCTAACCGATTAATTTTTTCTTGAACTTCAGCTTTAAGTTGGTCAACATCAATCTGACTTTCCCTTAAAACTGGAACAGTAATTGTTTCTGCTTGACTAAGCATTGCCATAAACAAATGTTCTGGTTCAAGAAAATTATTTTTGTTGTTATAAGCGATATCAACTGCAAGTTGTAATGCTTTAACAGTATTTTCTGTATATTTATCAATATTCATAAAATTCTTTTTGTGTGGAAATTAGCCTAAAAACTGACTAATTTGCACATACTCTTTTACAAGTATGGCAAATTAGCAGTTGTGTGTCAAGAGTGATAATCAATCCCCAGCGCTTTCCATTTCAGTTAGTACACCGTTTTCATTTACTCTAAAATACCTTGTTACTTGTTTTTCTTCTTCTCCTTCCAGTGTTCTTTCGGTATAGTTAACAATAATCTCTCCGTCAACTATGTCTAATGATTTTAATGTAATTCTGTCTCCTAACGGAATCGTATTAGTGCCTTTTACCATATCATCCGCTTGTGTTATCGTTGCAGCTATATAATAAAATGTACCTGATCCACCTGTGGTTTGAACCAACACTAAGGCAGCGTCATCTTTATTATCATTATTTAAATCGCCGTTCTTTTTTTCATATATTGAGACCATTTCTTTTGCAGCCGAATTTTCAATCGGCATTTCATATTTACCATCTGTTAAAGTAACTAACTTTTCGCTCAGTAAAAATGTAGCGTTTTCTACTTTATCAGCTGGTTTTATATCCTGCACTGACGGTGCCATATGTTCAGGCGATTCATATTCAGGTTGTTCTTCTGGCATAGATTCCTCCGGCTCTTGTTCTGGCATCTCGTTTGCCATTTCATCTTCTGGTGTAGTTGGCTCAGTTGTTGGCGTTTTCTTTATATATCCAACAACTACTAGTACTATAACTAGTAGTACTGCGACAACTACTACTATTGTTGTATTTTTAGTCATTATATTTCACCTCCTATTTTATTAAAATTTAAATCTTTATAGTACTAATTTACCTTTTGCCTTCCCATTCGTCAAAAAATTCATCTAAAAACTTAATCATAAACTCATGGCGAGCTTTAGCTAGTTTTTTACCGGTTTTTGTATTCATATTATTTTTTAGTTTTAATAATTTGCTGTAGAAATGATGAATCGTAGTTAAATCGTTTTTTGTATTTTCATCATAAGATTCTCTATTAATTGGTATGTCTGGATTATACATTGGTATATTATAAACACCACTATAAGTAAATGCTCTGCCAATTCCGATTGCACCCATTGCATCTAGATTATCTGCATCCTGAAGTATCAAAGTTTCTATATCAAAAACTGTTTTACCTGTACTAGAAAATTCGTATTCTTCATGAAATTCAATGCAATGCAATATTTGCTTTTGCCTGTTTTTGTCTACACCGACTTCGTCCAAAATTTCTTGCACAACTGGTAACGACTCTTTTGGTGAACAAAATTTTCCGGTATCTTTTTGTATAATTCGATGAACATCATGTAGCATAGAAGCGACTGCAACAACTTCTTTATCACCACCTTCTTTTTTTTGAATGTGAAGTGCGGTATTTGTTACCCGTTTTAGATGCCATATATCGTGTGAAGCCTCAATGTTGAACCTGTTTTTTATTGAAGTTCCTATTAGTTTAAGCGTTTCATCTAATTTCATAAGCATAGTATACTATAAAATTACACATCCACCATTCTAACATGCACTTCATCATTTTCGTTATATGGTGGAGTAACAGTCAACAATAACTTCATCTTTCCTTTATAATAAATTTTATGCATAGGTGGAATGCTAACCATATCTGTACTTTTTACCTTGTACTCTTTTTCATCGATAAAAAAACTTCCTTTACCTTCTATTACATAATAAACAAACCAGCTTTTTTTATTATAAAATTCTTCATAATGTCCCTTTTCAACTTCGATATACACGCTGTTACTATATTCGCTAACTGTTGGATAAACGGCTAAATCTATTCCAACCTTACTAAAAATATTTGCGTCTTTTCTTGTATAAACAAATTTTTTGTCTTTCATATCCATAGTTAACTAAGCGAACTCATACTTACTTTTCACAAACTCATAAAATTCTTTCTTAAATCTATCTTTACTAAAAGTTTTAGCATGCTTTCTTATATAATCATAATCCCATTTAATTTTGTCAAAATTTTTAATTGCATTTAACAATGAATCTTCTGTAAGTTCATCAAAAAACACACCTGTTTTACCTTCTTCAACTGTATCCAGATACCCAGCGTCTCTTAAAGCCACAACAGGTTTACCATACATCATAGATTCTAATGGCGTCATTCCAAAATCTTCTTTGGTTACTGTTGCTAAAAATCCTTTGCTGTTTATAAACAAGTTATGCTTTTCTTCGTCTGAAACAAATCCTAAAATTTCCACAGAATCATAATTTTTTGCTAAAACCTCCAATTCTTTTTTTTGATCACCAGTACCTGCAATTTTTAATTTAATGTTTTGACTTCCACATACTTTTATAGCTAAATCTATATTTTTATAAGTTTGTAATCTAGACACAATTAAAAAATAATCATTGGTACCACTTTTAGATTTTCTGAAATCTTCATCAGTAACTGTAACATTGGGAAACGGTGGTATCACAACTGCATCACGATTATAAAAATTTTTTATTCTGTTTTTTACTTCTGTGGAATTACAAACTAAATAATCTGGATGTTTCGCAAATTGTTTATCAATAATTCTTAAAACTGAATCAATCGGCCAAAAAATTGGTTTAAAATACCATTTTGATCTTTTGCGAATTTGCCCTGGATAACCATATAAAAATCTTGGTGGTGTGTGAATATAACTTATATGTAATTGATTGGGTTTTGTTCTCACTCCTTTTGCAAAATGAGCTGTAGACGAAATTATAATATCGTAATTAGATAAATCCAAAAAATAAAAATATAAGGGCAAATTCGCAATCATTAATTTATGCATAAACTTTTTAATTTTATGTGGAATTCCATCTTTCCATTTTGGGTAATGTATTTTTGCACCTTGAAACGCACCTGCTTTTTTCATTGCTTTTTCATCGTAAGTTGCAGAATAAATTTCAGAATTTGGGAAAAGTTCCCATATTGCTTGAACAACACCTTCAGCTCCACCAAAAACATGTAAATAATCTTGAACTATTGCTACCTTTGCATCTTTTATATCTTTTTTCATAGATTACTAGTGTTAAGGGCAAATGGCTAACGCCATTTGCCCTTAAGCCATCTTAATCAAAACATACTTAACTGGTCATTCTTTTTTGAATTCCCATTTAACTTATCATAAATAATCTTTCTGTTTTCTAACTTTTCTAATTTTGACATTAAGCTTTTGAATTCCAATTCTTCAAATAATTTTCTAACTTTTTCAACATTAAAATCGTGAACTTCACATGCATCTAAATTAAAATCTAATGGAATATTAGTAATAATTGTGGCAAGTTGTTTACTTAAAAATGCATCTTCTTTGTGCTCTATCAACTTCTTTTTTACAGATTCTTTTTCAATTTTATCCAAATTTTCATAAATTTCTTCAATCGATTTAAACTGTTTTAACAATTTTTTAGCAGTTTTATCACCAATACCTTTAACACCTGGTATATTATCACTTGGGTCACCTCGTAATGCCTTATAATCAATCATTTGCTTTGGCTCAAAACCATATTTTTCAATAAAAGTTTCTTTATCAAATATAGTTTTTCTAACAAATGGTGGTTTTGCTGGTCTAAAAACAAAAACCTTATCATTAATTAACTGCAACATATCTTGATCAGCTGTAGAAATAATAACATACGCAGATTGTTCAGCACCTTTATACGCCATAGTTCCTAAAACATCATCACCTTCAAATCCATTAGACCAAATTCTTGGAATATTAAAAGCTTCAATAATTTGTTCAATTCGAGGAACTTGATCCCAAAATAATTTTTCAGCCTCTGGTTCTGCTGGAATCCTTGTTGCTTGATATTCTGCATAAAGTTCTTTTCTAAACGAAGGCAACTCTTCAGATTCCCACCCACATGCAATATGAGTTGGCGATAAATCTAAAATTGAGTTTAATAAAACTTGAGTGAAACCATAAACCATACCAGTAGGTTCACCTTTACTTGTTTGAAAATCTTGTGGAAACGCATGAAAGCTACGATGTAAAAAATAAAATGTATCAATTAACAATAATCTTTTAGGTTGTTTCATTAAAAAATCTAATTTTTCTTTAAATTTGTCCTTTTCGGATTTATTGTTCATACAAGTATTCTACCTATTTTTTTGTGGAATTCCACCTTACATCATCAATATCTAATTTATAATTCACATATCTTGCCATAACAAACAACAAATCTGAAAGCCTATTCAAATATGGAACAAATGGTTGAATACTTTTACTCTTTAAACCAACAGCTAACCTTTCGACTTTTCTCACTTGAGACCGTGCATAATGCAAATGTGCAGATGCGATACTTCCGCCCGGTAAAATAAAATGTTTTAATGGTGGAATTAATTTTTCATAATCATCTATAGTTTTTTCAATATTTTCAGTTTCTTTCTTAGGATCAAATTCTAACTTTGCCCCAACTATTATAGAATTTACTGTAAATAAATCTTCTTGAATTGATTCAATTACTTCCGCATCTGTAGAAAAATCATACTCTTCTATTTCATATAGTAATGATGTACATATTCCAAGTAATGAATTTAGTTCATCTAACGATCCGACTAATTCAATAATAGGTGATGCTTTACTCACTCTTTGTGCTGAATATAATTGAGTTGTTCCATTATCGCCTGTTCGTGTGTAGATTGGCATAAAATTTAATTGGCTGAAGTATTATAATTACCCTTCAACAACATCCTGACTACACCTATTTCAGCTTCATATCCACCATTGCCCAAACGATTTATCCAATCAACCCAAATATCGTAGGGAGTCCTTTCTAAGAATCCAACTATATCTCCTTTATCTGAATATATGTATCTTTCTTTTATATTTGTATAATAAAACGGTATACTAAGAAGTTCTAGTGTGTCTACTTCATAATGCACAATCTTCTTAACATCATATGACACATTTATATTTGAAATAATATCTATAGATTCTAATTGTTCTCTTAATACTTCTCTAAAACCCTTTTCCAAATATACTTGAGGGTACGCATACTCTAAATATGCATATCTATAAACTCTTGTAGGTCTTACAATAAATCTTGTTATTATATTAATCGAACTTACTAACTCAAACAACACATGCTTGTGATTGAGTAATTCCTTAAAAGCATATTTCATTCCCGAAGTAATCTCGTCTATATATTCAAATGGATGCTTTTGTGATCCCTTCGGTATATTTATTAGTTTCCTTTTTGAAGGGACTTTCCATTTTATTGTTGGGTTTTTACCATTTACATCACCAAAAACTACAGGCTTTAAATAACTATAAACTTTCCGATTAAGACCACCTAAAATCGCTGAAGTATTATCTTCTACAACTTTACTTATAAGCCCAGTATATTCTGTTGTATAATCCTCAAATGCTGCAAATAAAAATTCCAAATCAAAAACATATGGGGTTGCTTTATCAATTATCATAAAATTCTCAAAATTCAAATCTATACTCCTAAAAAAGACTGCAAAAGCTAATAATTTCCCAAAATTATAATAATATGCATGCTCATCAACATCCCCATCATAAAATTTCTTATACTTTCTAATACATATATCATTTTTTACAACAGTCTTCGGAAATAAATTTTCGAATGTAGGAATGACTTTTAATACACTATTTATGAACAATTCATAGTCCAATACCTTATTATAGTATATATTATTTCGGTATTTAATTTTCACAGATTGATTATGGGGATCTCCGACAAAACCCCATTTCGATTTCGGGGATAATAGTGCTTCCCAAAATTCTATTTTAGGCTTATAAAAATTATCAAAAGATTTTTTAATAATAGGGGAAACACTAATATGTTCAAAATCCTTATATAAAAATTCCTTAAAATAATCAATAAAAATTTTATTAGAATTCTGAAAATAATAATTATATACAGCACTTAACACAGAAAAATCATATACATGCCCTACAATAGCCTCACTATCGAAAAATTTTGCATTCTTTACTCGAAATTTATTTTGAACATAGTTTTTACATTCTGTTATAAGATTAGGAGCAAGTTCCAGTTGCACAACATTTTGTCGTATCATTAGCACTATGAGCATCGAAAACCATAGATTTCTTTATCTTTGTAGAAAATTCTTTATATCCTGTTTTTGCATTTAAGGATTTTACTTTTTTAGAATACTTTTTTGTTTTTTTCATAATATTTAATAATAATTATGCACTACAACAATTATACATTAAAAAACATAGTAATCAATATCGTTATAGGTCACTAACAACTTTCCAACTATTATCTGTACCATCATCAAACTTCATATATATTTCATATTCCAATTCATTACCTAAATCCCCTTTATTTAAGTTAACATATTCTGGTATCTTCTTTGAACTAAAACTACCTTCTTCTTTCATAATTTTATCATGATCAAATTCTCCTAAATCAGTTAATATAACTCTAAAATTTGGTGTAATTGCATCGCTATTAGAAACTTCATCTAAATACTGTGCTTTTCCATCTACCACCCTGTACTTAATTGTTGACCCAGCATCCTTTATATCGTTTGGGTTTATTGGATTATGACAATCTTCTAAATACCATCCAAAACAAGTTGTGCCACTTGGTATATGTGTTGGTGCTATAGTTACAACATTTCCAATTTTATTTCCATTTAATTTTATATTTCTTATTTCAAATTCAACTAATTTTGCATTAGAATCTCCAGTATAACCAATATTAGTTAAAGGTGACACAACAGCTCTTGCTTCATTTCCATTTCCGTCGCCATTTGTATCGGCACCAAATATTTGTGTCGTTACATCTGTTTGATTTAAGTAATAACCATTAGCATTTTCTTTGTTTGATATTTTTTCGGTAGAAGTTGATGTTTTGACACTTTTTTCTTTTTTATTCTTGTTAGGAATTAATATAAATATAAATGACACAACAAATATAATTACAAGTACAATCGAAAAATTCTTAATACTAAACGATTCTTTTTTGGTGGAATTCCACAAAAAATATAAATATATAGCCCATAAAATTAATAAAATAATAAAAAGTAGCGAAAACCCGTGAAATATAATGTAAAAAAGCAAAATAAGTAGCGCTAAACCAATAGCGAGTTTAAAGAAAGTGTCT
>CAZDNW010000075.1:0-35321 GCA_964506905.1 uncultured Candidatus Saccharibacteria bacterium | reverse complement strand
AGGCTAAAAGAACTTAGAAAAGAAGCCATGAATCAAAAGAAAGATAAGAAAAGTAAGAACAAGATTGATAACTCAGTTATAGAACAAAAGATAGAACGAACATTAAGCAAGTTTTTTATGAAAAAGACAGGTAGAGAACCTCTCGTTTTTGTGAGTTTGTTATAATTTTTATCTAAATTTGATTACTAATTATTAGTAGCAACTTAAATGTTTATTCTTTTCCTGTACTTCACTTACCTCTCTTAAATTCAGCAATACTTTTTTGTTTTTGTGATTGTGAGAAGTTGAGTTCGTATTCGAAGATCCCCAAACTGACTTTAAATCCAGCAAAACCATCACCTTTCTTAACTTCCTCAACGGCATCCCTATAACCTTCTAACCAACTATACATAATATACAAGCATTCTGCATAACTATCATCAATCGCCCTAACTATAACGTCATCACCACCCTCACACTTAACAATAGAAATACCACCAGTATTAGCACCTATAAGAAATTCAATAACATGCCCTGCATAAACTTTTCTATTCAAAGCATCTTGCTCAGGGTTTTTATTTTCAGCCATTTCTAAAACAAAGTCATTTAACAAAGCATTTAAAAGAAACTCAGACATACCTTTTTCTTCAATTGTTTCCAAAACACTATCGCCCTCACCCCCCAATCCATGTACAAGTATGTTCCTGGTAGTCGGGTTGCGTGCATAATAACCACCCCACCTATTAATATTGTGAACAAAAACTTCCTCGTATGCACGCCTCGATTTTTCGTCTGCTACGTGTCGCGCAAACCCAGGAGGTAAATCACTAACTTCAAATCGGCGACCCATATCAAAAAAAAGCTGAGGGTCTTTTAGCAAATCAGCTGTAGTATCTGGTACTTGGTTACTTGGTGGTAAATCAGGTAAATCATCTGACATATAAAAATTATAACACATCATTTATCAGGTGCAATCTGTTTTTTATAAAAATAATACGACTTTCTTGGTATTCGCTTCAAATTATTTTTTCTATCAATTTCTACTAATCCGAACTTAGGCCAATATCCTTGATGCCATTCGTAATTATCTAATAAAGACCAATAGAAATATCCACGCAAATCAACACCTTGATCTAGTGCTCTTCCACAAGCTTCTAACATTTCCTTTATAAACCTTATTCTTATTCTATCTGTTGCATCAGCACAACCATTTTCAGTTATATAAACTGGCAAATTAAATTTTCTTAATGTTAATAAAACTTTTTCTAATCCTTTTGCGTCTATATACCACCCTAAATCAGAATTAAAATCATCTGGATTATTTGTTTTAAAGTTGTTTAGATAAGTTGTAAAGTAAAAATTTAATCCAAGCGTATCCAGATGTTTTTTTACTGGTAATAAAAAGAAATCTGCTCCAACAAAATTCAAAAATTTAGCATATATTTTGTCCCAAAAATGTTTTTGTGCTTCATACCAAACTATATTTTTTACAACACCAACTTGATATGAAGGATTTACATTTTTAATTTCCTCATAAGCTTTTTTATGAGCACTCATCATGTTTTTTTGGATATACATAAACAAAAACGGATTTCTTTTAGATGGATACCAAATTCCCCTTAAATAAGACATCATTGCATATACCTGCGGTTCATTTATTGTATAAAACACATCGATTAAATCACCTAATTCTTCTGCAACTTTTTTTGCGTATCTACTAAAATAAATTTTTGACTTGGAATTTGTAAATGCCCCTAAATCAGCAAACCATATTGGATTAGTAAAATGATGTAGTGTAACAAAGGTTTTTAACTTTCGTTTTTTTGCAGATTTTAATACTTTTTTATAATGTTCTATTTCTTTTTGATTAAACTCACCTTCTTTGGGTTCTATTCTTGCCCATTCAATTGAGATTCGCACAGCATTATTATTTAATCCAACTGCTAAATCAAAATCTTCTTCATATCTGTTGTACGAATCACATGCTATACCCGATGGTTCTAATGGCCATTTTCTATCATTTTTTGAATAATCTTTTTCTTGTTCCCATCTATACCAATCTGAATTGGTATTATTACCTTCTGTTTGATGAGCACTTGTTGCAGTTCCCCATATAAAATTTGATGGGAATTTATAGTTTACTTTATATTCATCAAAAATATTATTGTTTTCAGACATTTTGCTATATAGTGCAATAAGATTTAATTAATTTTAAATCATTTGCAATTAATTTATCTTTCCATTACTTTCCAAAATACATTTTGAGGTATGTCTACTTTTCCAAATCTTTTCATTCGCTTTTTACCTTTCTTTTGTTTTTCTAATAGTTTCATTTTTCTAGTAACATCGCCACCATACAGGTGCCCGGTAACATCTTTTCTAACAGGCGATATGTTTTCTCTTGCAATAATTTTACCACCTATTGCTGCTTGTATAGACACTTTAAATTGCTGTCTAGGAATTAATTCTTTTAACTTACTAACTATTCTTTTACCTTCTTGTTGTGCATTTGCCCTTTGTACAAGCTGACTTAACGGGGCTATCAAATCTCCTGCAACTAATATATCTATTTTTACAACATTTGTTGGTCTATAATCTAAAACTTCATAATCGATTGACGCATATCCAGAAGATATAGATTTTAGTTTGTCATAAAAATCTATAATAATTTCTATTAATGGGATTTCATAAGATACTCTTACTCTTGTAGCATCAAACTGATCTGTTCCAATGTATATCGCTCTTCTTGATTTACATAAATCCATAACAGCACTCATGTATTTTGAAGTTGTATATATATCTAACTTTGCCCATGGTTCTTTAACCTCTTTTAATGTTGTTGGATCAGGAAATTCAGTTGCAGAATTTATAATTTTCTTTTCGCCTTTTGTGGTAACAATCTCATATCTAACAGAAGGCGAGGTTGTTATAACCTCTATATCAAATTCCCTTTCAATTCGTTCTTGAATTATATCTGCGTGAAGTAAACCTAAAAACCCACATCTAAAACCTTTACCTATTGCTCCTATGCTTTCAGGTTGAAATGTAAATGCAGCATCACTTAAGTTTAACTTTTCCATAGCTTCTCTTAATTTTAAATAATCAGATGAATCAGCAGGATAAAAACTTAAAAACACAACTGGAACAGGTTCTTTATAACCTGGTATTGGCGTTATCTTTTGATCTTCTTTTGGAATAAATATTGTGTCACCAACCCTAACATTTGCAATATCCTTTAAGCCAGTAGCAATAAATCCTACTTCTCCACAAGATAGAGTTTTATCTTTGATTTCATTTGGAGATAAATACCCTAAGTCGACTATTCTAGATTTGGTTTTACTGGCAAATAATTCTATCTCAGAATTAACTTTAAATTCCCCTTCTTCAACCTTTACAAATGCAATAACACCTCTAAATTCGTCATAATACGAATCAAATACTAAAGCTTTTGTTTCACCAGTATCTTTAGAACAAGTTTCAGGCGGTGGAATTTTATCAACAATTTCATCTAACAGCTCTTTTACACCTTCACCAGTTTTTGCCGAAACACTTAATATTTCATTTTCAGAAAAACCCATATCTATTAACTGAAACATTGTTTCTTCTATCTGAGCTGATGGCAAATCTATTTTGTTTAAGACAGGGATTATTTTTAGATTTAGGGCTTTGGCTTTCTCAAAATTTACAATCGTTTGAGCTTGAACACCTTGAGTTGCATCTACCAAAAGTACAGCACCTTCACAAGCAGCCAAAGCCCTAGATACCTCGTATCCGAAATCAACATGCCCCGGTGTATCAATTATGTTTAATTGGTATTTGGCGTCTTTTTCAGATTGATTTTTCTTTTTGTACGGCATTCGCACTGCTTTAAGTTTTATAGTAATTCCTCTTTCCTGTTCCAATTCCATACTGTCTAGTAACTGACCCTCTGCTTTTTTTACAACACCAGTAATCTCTAACATTCTGTCAGCTAAAGTTGATTTTCCATGATCTATATGTGCAATAATGCTAAAGTTTCTAATATTTTTGTAATTCATATAATCTATTCGTGGGCAAAATATATTTATCTAATTATCTTTTAGTTTGAATTAATTGTCTATATTTAGAAGATAGTATAACACTCGTATAAATTATACATTTTTGCTAAAATAACGGTAATGCCCTCTGGTAAATCTACAAAGTCAAAAAAAGAAGAGATGAATTTTGTTCCTTCTGAGGAGGAAATCATTAACTCTAGCATAAGTAATAAATTCTTCCATTTTTTCACAAACAGAGGCAAACTAATAATTATCATAACAGAAGCTATTGTATTATTAGTATTTTTATCTAGATTTAAACTTGATCGCGACATATCAGATTTAAAAGAAAATATAGAAAATAAAAATGCGATAATAGAAAGTACAAAAAGCATAGAAAAAGATTTTCGTGAAGTTCAAAAGAATGTAAATACAATAGATACGATAACTAAAAACCAAATAAATTGGTTCGCGGAATTAGAAAGTTTTGATAGTAAAATTCCACAAGGTATGATTCTAGATTCAATCTCATATAATAACGAAGTTATTTCTTTATCTGCAAAGGTCAATTCAGCGGAAGCGTTTGCGACATTTATAGGCAACACAATTGCAAATCCTAAAGTAAAGTCTGTTGTTTTAGTATCTAGTTCTTATGATACAAATTCAAAAGAGTATTCTTTTAAAATGAATATTCTTAGAGATCCAATTAGAAATGACGAATAGATCAAAAATACTTATAGAACCTAAAGATAGATACATAAAACAGGATAAACCTGATTATTTATATATTTCACTAACTTTAATATTTCTAATTATTTTTATTGCATTTGCTATACGGCCTGCATTAGTAACTTCCGTAAAACTTCGTAAAAATATAGCAACATACAACAGTATTGATGAACAATTAACAGCGAAAATAGAAACAATGCGAAAAATACGCAAATTATATAAAGACATTTATGCAGATTTAATATTTATAGATAAAGCAATTCCAGATAACAGGGACGAAGGTACTGTACTAAACTACATAAATTATTTAGACAAAAAAAACGGAACAAAAACAACCGTAGTATCATTTAGTTCAATAGAATATGATGAATCACTTAAGCTAAATGTTCTTACATTTAATTTACGAGTAAGCGGAAAATATGAGAATGTCAAAAGTTACATAAAAGATTTAAATAACACATTAAGAATTTTTGATATCAGTTCTGTTAATATGGTTCCTAATACAAAAAATGGCGTTCCTGATTATGTATCGGTTTCAATTCAGGGACGTACATTTTATAAAGACAATGATAAGTAAAAACACTAGAGATTTGTTAATAATTGTTTTAATTGCTGTGATTTTTTGGACAGCTTTTGAAGTATATCACGCACATGTTAATCCAAATATAGAGTCTAATTATAAAAGTAATATTGCACCAATCACTTCTGACTTAAATGTAGACACAATTGAAGGTTTAAAACAAAGAATACGAGTGGAAAAAATAAAGGAATAATATCTATTTAAAAATATATATTAATTTAAAATATATTTTTCAGCTTTTTACTAACATGCACAACTAATTCAAATTCTTCTATTTTCATTATCTTAGACAATCCAATATATGTAACAAAACCAATTGCAGAAACGACTGCCGTTAATATCAATAAATCAATTGTTTTTGTTGTATTAAATATAAACTCATCTAAGGCTTTGAAAGGGATATATAAAGCAATCCCCATAATAAACGACGCGATTGCAATTTTGTTAATAGGTTCTAGTACATCGACTAAGTTTATTTTACCAATTTTTCTAAATAGAAAAATTATAAGCAATATCATTTGCAAAAAGCTTCCAATCATAGTAGCAACTGCTAAGCTCCATACCCATAAATGCAGATATCTTACAAAGATAATAGACAGTAGTGCATTTACTGCTAACGAACTAATGGCTATTATTACAGGAGTTTTTGTGTTTCTTACCGCATAAAAAGATCTTGATAACACTATTGTTAAGGATTGCGCTATTAAAGCAACACTATAAAACCCAAGTGTATAAGAAGTCATAACAGTGGATTCCCATGAATATTTTTCGGCACCAACAGCCAATCTTACCAACGGAATTTTAAGTATAAACATTAAAATACTTACAGGTAAAACAAAGAATGCTATTTGATGCAGAGTTTTTATTAATAACCGTCTAAATTCGTCTTTTTCATTGTTTATATAAGTTAACGACAATATGGGTAATGCAGCTTGTCCAATTGCCATACCGAAAATTCTTAATGGGGCGTTACTTATATTTCCAGCAAAAGTTAATACAACGTTAGACGAAGCAGAAATGAAATATGCTAGATTTGTATATAACGGGGTCATAAATTTATAAATTGCTTGCCCCAATATTCTTGGAATTAATAAACGATAGAATTCCCTAAAGTCTTTATCTTTAATATCAAGCCTAAACTTATACCTGTATCCAACTTTTCGTACAAAAGGCAGTTGAATTCCCATATGTAATAAGGCACCAAATATCATACCGTAAACGGGTGCGTATATACCAAACCATTTAACAAAAATAACAACAAATACTATTTGACCTATGTTATACATAACTGGTGCAAATGCCGGAATTATAAAATGCTTATTTGATTGTAAAATACTTGTAAAAAAAGTACTAATAACAAAGATAACTTGCGCTATCATCATTGTACGCATTAGACTCGCCATTAAATGCATTTCATCTGTTGTTAAACTAGTATTTCTCGCGAAAATATTTGCGACTATAGAATCAGCTGTAAAATAAACTAAAATCCCAAAAAACAAAATAAGGATTAACGAAGTATTAAGTAAGCTATCTGTTAATTCATGTGCCTTTTCTTCACTTTGGTTTTTAACCTTTGTATATACAGGAATAAATGCTGCAGCTAAAGATCCGGATACTATCAAGGAAAAGAATAAACTCGGTATATCATCAGCACCAAAAAATATACCAAGTTCGGCCGAATCACCAAAATAACCTGATAATATTCTATTTTTCACAAACCCCAGAAGAGCTGATAGTGTATAGACTGCTGCTATAACAAACGCAGCAGACATAATGGTATCTTGCTTTGACCTAAAAACTTTAGAACTGTTCTTTAAAAACGATGAAATCATAAACAAAAGAATGTTATCATACCTATTGATAGACAAACAATAACCTGCTACAATGCTCACTGTTATGGCGAACACAAAGCAAGCAAAAAAAATGATACGAAAAACCAAAAGGCGAACAAGCTACAATCGCTGGTGGAAAAGTAAAATAAAAAAAGCTTTAGATGATGTTAATGAAATCATTGCAAAAGCTAACCCTACACAAGAGGAAATTAATGAAAAAGTTATTGTAGCTCAAAAAACAATTGACAAAGCTACTAAAAATAATGTTATCCACAAGAACAAAGCTAATAGATTAAAAGCATCTTTAATGAAATCTGTTAATTCGGTTAAGAACAAATAATTATTATTGATGCAAAACACAAATACTTGTGGTAAACTATTTGTATAAAGTAGAATAAAATAAATTCTAGAGAAAAGTTATATTTTGTTATACAATATTAATATGTATAAATACCTGCCAAAAAAAACAACTAGATTCTTTTCAGTTTTATTTACATTAATAGTTTCATTTGCTGTTTTAGCTCTACCAACTTCAGTATTAGCTGCGTCAGCATATATTACACCAGCAACAGGTCTTATTACAAAAAATAATTTTAAGGTAAGTGTATATGTAGAATCAACAACATCGGAACCAGAAATAGCTTCAGCAAATATAAAAATAACATACCCCAATATTTTAAATGTAGTATCTATAGAAGATGGTGACTTTGACAGTTATTTAGAAAAGACAAATGATCCAGCAACTTCGCAAATTACAATAAATGCAATAAATAACGCAGGATCATATAAATCAGGTAAGGTTAAAGTAGCATCAATCAATTTTGACACTACTGCAACAACAGGTGATGTTCTATTAACAATCGATTCTGGAAGTAGTATCGCGGGTGCAAATGGGGAACAATTATTAACAGAAACAATAAATGGTGTATATACACTGCAAATAGAAAACACAACACCACCTGCAGAGGAAACTCCACCGACTACAGAAACTCCTCCGACAGCAACGGATGAAGTTCCTGAAACTGGAGTTAATGATTTACTGCCATATGCAATATTATCAGCTGCGCTAATGGGTCTTGGGTTGGTAGTATTTGCTAATCCACTACAACGCAAGCAGTAAAGTATGAATTCTAAACAAGGGTATAAGGGTTTTTTAACATTCTTACTTATTGCTGCTATAGGAACAAGTGCATTGATTGGGGTTCAACTTGTAAATAAGCCCACAAATACTAAATCAAAAGCTAATTTAACAAAAATAATACCTATTGATGTATATCCAGAATCAATTACTAATACTTCAGCCACGATAACATGGAAAACCAACGAAGAATCAGCAAACACACTGTATTATTCTAATTCTGAAAACACTTGTTTATCAAAACCAAGTAACTGCACACAAATCGTAGAAAATTCACCAACGAAAAATCACAAAATAATTTTAGAAAATTTGCAACAAGATACTACATATTATTACAGAATAAAAACTCCCAGTGGTATGTATCCAACAGATGCAACTTATTATATTAAGACAAGAAAAACTGCACCTGACGTAGCCGAAATAGAAAAGATTGAGGAAAACGAAAACGATACAAGTAAACAAAATGAGTTTAATAAAGAAGACTATTTTGGCATTATTCCACTGTCGAAATTACAGAAAAAAATAGACTCTCAAGAAAAGGAGACCAATAATGAAAACAATGATACGAGCACGAAAAAGAATACTGACAGTGTATTAGGTATACAAACTGTTAATGTTGAAAAAGTAATAAGTGAAGAATTTAAAACAGCCATGAAATACAATGATTTTAATTATGACTTTAACCACGACGGCACCGTAAACATGTTAGATTATCCATTATTTATAAACTTTGTGATTGGGGATAATTAATAACCTATTGCATTCTTCTATATCATAATTACTATTACATCAAACCGTCATTGGCAAAATTTTATTTAGTTCTATCAAATTTCATTGGATAAGCTCTAAAATACAATAACATATTTCAAATTGGTAATTTAATAAGTAATCAATATAACAAAGTAAAAAGGATAACGTTCAACAGATTTATTTCTCTTTACCCATTTTGAATGTAATTCCACCTATCATTATTAAAACTATACTTAGTATAATGTACAAATACATTTGATCTTCTATTCCTGTTTCTGGAACAACTGGTTTTTCGTCTTGTGTGGTAACAGTAGTAACTATGCAATCATCATTAACTTGACATTCGTTTTCGCCTTGTCCGTACACCTCAACACAAGCTTGATTTTTACATACTAACCTAGTTTGCTTTTTACAATCAGCATCTATACTACATAAATTCTCGCCTAAACCCTCTATAGGTTGGCATGTTTGGTTAACACATTCTAAATGTGTTACAGGTGCACCCTGTGCCTCTTCGGTATTTTCTACAGTTTGATCATTTGGATTTTCTGCATTAGCAATTTCTGTCGGAATATTTATATCTTTAACATCTATCGTTACAACACATGCGTCTGTTTCTGGGGATTCCTTTTTATTAGAAATTACAAAAACTTTAGCTGTATACACGCCGGTTTCATTATATACATGGTCAATTGTTGGATTAGCTGTTGTGATTTCTTGTCCATCACCAAACACATACCTATATGTAAGCGGGTCTTCTCCAGTACCATTTGCCGTAAAAGTTGCTTTAAGCGGAATTTCACCACTTTCTGGTGTTACTGTAAGACCTAAACACTCAACGGGTTTTTCAGGTGGTTTTTCAGCCAATACATTCACTTGGGTTTCACAATAATCTTCTATCGGTTGATTATCAGAATTTGTTGATACAACTCTTAGTTTAGCAGTATAATTCCCAGGTTCTGCGTATGTGTGTGTTATGTTTGTATTATCTTCAGTCTCTAATGTATCTGATTTATCTCCAAAATCAAATGCATAAGAAACTGGTTTTTGACTTTTAACACTAGATTCAAATGAAACTTCTAAAGGTGCAACACCTTCAGAAACTGATGCAACAAAGTTTTCGCAACCAAAGCAACCGTTAATCGACCCAACATCAGAACATGTTAAATCCGTTTTTTCTGTAGTTTCTACACATGTATTATCAGCACAAGTTAAATACTTTTGATCTTTAATTTCAATTACATCAGTTACACACACACCAGCGTATGAATCTTCTGGCATCGTATTTGATGTTTCTGTATTACTTGTTTTAAACGCCGTGAATATAACCAATGCACCCATTCCAACAGTCATTAACATAATAAAAACAGGAATAAAAATCGTCTTATGAAACTTAAAACCGTGATTCATTTGTTTTAAGTCAGCAGAATGATGTAATGCATCTTTTTGAGCTACTTTCGCAATATCAACTTGTTTTACATTGCTCTCTTTTTTATTGTTGGTATTATTTTTATTTTCTTTGCTCATATTAATCTATTAAACTCCATGCTCCATTACTATCTCTAACTTTGCATTTTGCTACAAATTTTCCTTCTTTAGGAAACTTATATCCAACAAGTGTTGCAGAACTATCTTGATATAAACAACTTCTAGCTTGTTCGCTAGTAGGTTTTTCATTATTATCAACGCACTGGACAGTATCAACTATTTCACCAGATTCATTGTCAACAAAGACAAATTCATAACCGGTAATTTGTGCGTTTTCTGCTTGTGGCTCTCCATCACAAATAAATGTCCACTCACTACTCGTTGGATAAGTTCCATCTTCATTTTTATTATCTGACTCAGGTGAATAATTTAATGTGGTACAAACAGGCAATAATTTTTCATCAACAGAACATGCATAACCACTTTGAGAAGACCTAGTTATTAATACTGATTGATTCGAATCATTTGAACATTGAATAAATTCCTCTTGATCACTCGGTTTAAATGCATCTATTACAACATTGTGCTGAATTGTTCCGCAAGCATTGTTAACAGCATCATTATGCCCAAAATTAGTTGAAATTTCTCCAGAAATTGTAGAATCATTATTTAATTCCAAAAATTGCTTTTCGTGATCTTGCTTATAATTAGGCGTATTAGTGTTTTGACAACAAAAACTATACTCTGAATTTGCACATTTTTGCCCTGTATAATACTGATTGTTATCTTGCAAATTCGATGATCCATCGCAAAAGTTTCTATAGTCACTCCATAAAAGTTCTACTCCATTGTTTCTTGTTTTTGCATCTTGTGGAATTTCAACACCTTCTTCTAACAAAGTCTCACAAGATTTACCCACGCCAATCTGTTCCCCATCAACTGTTAATATATTTCCATCAGAATCAACACAATCTGCGGAATATACATTTTCACCGTTTTTTTGGAACTTAGCAATCTTTATGTCATATTTAGTTGTATAGGTATCATAATTATATGTATTATCACCTGGATGTAATATATTTGGCGTTTCAGGGTCTTCTGTAACAGAACCAACCAGTGTTAAAGTATATGTATTTCCGTTTATCTCACCCTCGCAGGTAATCTTATCGGTATTGGAATAAAAAACCCCTTCTGCAAAATCCTGTGAAACCTGCTCATTCGCTTCTTTATCATTTTTTTCATTCTCTTTTATCTTATCCATTTGAGTTGCAATAACAATTGTTACAGTACCAACCAATATCGTTGTAATAAAAATTAAATATGGCAAATATCTTTTATATGTTCTATCCATTAATCTTTTACATATTTACCAACCACAGACAATCTATATTTCGTAGTGCCTGGTGGTGTGCACGTAAATAACTCAACTGTATTATCGTATTTGCCTAAACTTTTTGGCAAAGGCTCTTCTAGCGGATTAACATTTTCAGGTTCATCTATCTTGGTAAGTTCAACAATATACCTGTATGTTTTTCCTTTGTAATTAATAAAAAACTCATCACCATATTCTAATTCGTCTAGTCTTGAAAATATTGCTGTATAATTGCCGTCTTTATATTTATTTGGTGTACTCTTAAATGTTGAATGCCCAAAAATGAATGTATTACACGCTTCATCTGGTAAACAACTACCATTGTAATGCCCAAGTGCTTCTCTGGGATCTAAATTGGTGGAGTTTGTTTCTATAACAGCATCAACAATATTTAATTTAGGAATTGTAATATAGAATTTATCAGGAACGTCATGTCTTTTTTCAACTCTGTCTTCTAAAATTTTTGGGTACTTGATACCGTCTACGCTTATGTAGTCGATATCATTTTGCCTTTTCTTTGATAATTCTGAAAACGAAAAACTGTCAGAACCTGACTTTTGATTAGCTATATTTTTGACATCAAAATCATCTGGTATGGGACTAATAACAGGCATATATTCTTCTGACGACGCATAAGTACTTGCAACCGGCAATACAACTTTATTAATTAGAATTGTTAAACCGCTGATTATTAAAATTAACGAAACTAAAATTTTAAATCGTTTTGAATTTTTTTTAGAGTTTTTTGAAATATTATTATTATTTAAAGTGTTTTGCGGTGATTGTAATGTTGGTTTATTTTCACCAATCTTGGCTGTGTAAGTATCAATTACAATATCTATATCGAAATAGTTATGGACAGGCTCTTCTCTTGTATATTTATATGGCTTGAACAACGGTTTAACCCATGTGGGCCACCCTGTCCGTTGATACTAATATAAGTTTATCACAAAATCTTGAATTTGTGACCTTGTATCTTGTTTATTATACTTTATACCTTTGTCCAATTTGTAAAGCGATTCGTATATATTATCTACTTCTTTTTTAGTCATTTTTATGTTTTTAAGTTTTTTCTTAACAAACGGATGTAGTGCATTATAGGTCTTATTATTGTATTTCATTGATATATAACCCCTTATTGTATTATGCAAGGTTGATATAATTGCAAATATTTCTTTATCTATATCCTCAATTGAATCTAATAATGTTAATGCTTTTTGCTTGTCTCTATCAATGAAAATCGCATCGGAAATATTAAAATGCACATAATTTTTGGGCAAATCAAAGGTTCGCACTGTTGATATTTTCATTAAATTTTTATATTTCTTTAGATTTCTAAATTGAAATTTGTTGTACGAATTTTCAGATGAATTTATGTTTAATATCAATTCCGTTGCTTTATCTTTTGATAAAAATTCTAATATATCATCGGATAAAATTATATTTGCTATATTATTCGCATGCAAGATGATAAGTTTAGATTGTGAACCAAATATATCCTGCGAATATAAAATATCTATTAGTTCTGCTTTATCATTAATTGGGCAAGTAAATTCAAATATAGAAAAAGAATTTTTACGAGCGTCTATTTTCTTTTTTTTAAGAAAATTAGTTACCTGATCTATGTTATCACCTGATATTAAAGTTATCATTTGATTATATAATTAAGTGTTTGTATGATAATTCTATTAATTATTATTCGTTTTCGCTAGTGTCAGAATCTTGGATGCTTTCTTCTTGTGTGTTTTGTTCAGCGTTACTATCCGGTTTTATTTCTGTATTATTGTTAGCTTCAGGTTCAGGTGACTCAAACATCATTCTTTGAATATAACCATGAATTTCGTCAAACGTTTCATCTTTAGGAACAACTATCCACTGGGTTGTATATTTTCCTTTTTCTGGAACTATCAATAGCCCTGAGCCAGGTTTTTCTGGCTTTTGCTCTTCACTAGACAATACTATTTTTACAACATTATCAGTTAGCAAACCATTAGATGCATTTGATTTATCATTCATCAATTCTTTAACCGTATCATAAAATGCCATAGCATCACCTAGCGTTATATCCGTCTTAACATTGTTTTTATACGATTCGTATAATTCCTTAATCTTAGTTGGATTAAATAATACATTTGTTGATAATAATTTATCCTTTAATGCTAAGATAACTTGTTGTTGTCTTCTAGCTCTGGCAAAATCACCAGCTTGTTTTTGATTTGTAGAATGCCTGGATCTTGCATACTCTAAAGCTTGTTCACTGTCTAGATGCTGAATTCCAGCATCAAAATGTATATGTTTATACCTTTCACTTTCAGGATATGCATTTTCTTTTCCCTCTATTGGATATTGATAATCGTCAAAAGCTTCTTCTATATTAACATCTATACCACCGACAGTATCAATTGCTTCTTTAAATGCGTCAAAACCAACTATTGTATAATAATGAATTGGGACACCTGTAACATGTTCAACGGTTTCTTCAACCCGTTTGATACACGGATCTACACATGTTTCTGGCGTTTCTTCACAAACTTTTCTTCCATTTTCACGAACTTGCTCATTATAACAAAGTTGATAAATGCTGTTTATTTTAGTTTTGTATTGGGTTATCCATAAATCTCTTGGAATAGATACAAAAACGGGTCTTTCACCTTTTTTATCAATTGAAACTAATAAAATTGTATCTGTTAATTTAGATCCCGCATGAGAATGTCCGGGAGCTCTTCCATCAACCCCAAGTAAAAGTATATTTGTTCGTCCATCAGTATTTTTTAGCTCTTTTTTAGATGTGACTTTTGAAACCACTGCCACTGGCTTTAAAGCATCAGAGATTATATTGGGTTTTCGATTTCTTATTATAATTCCAACAATAACTAAAACAGTTATTGTTAAAAATACACTGTACTTTAGTATTTTATTCATAAACTTTATTTATTATACTGATGAGTTTGGTAAATTCAATAGGATCTAAACTAGCGTTACCTACAAGAAAACCTACAATATAGTTCTTTAACAGGTAGTTTTCAATGTTTGACGAATTTATACTTCCTCCATATATAACTGCAGGTATGCCTAATACCCCAGCCATTTTTTCAACAGACTCTGGGTCAGCCGGCTTACCTACTCCACTTGTGCTGATTGCATCTATTGGTTCATATGCAATTAATATCTTATTTTTTAATTCAACAGATATAGCATCATATTCTTCTTTTTTACTAATACAAACAATTGGCGTTAAATCATCTATTAAACATCTTTGTATCTTTTGATTAACATCTTCCGGGGTTTCGCCTTCTAGCCTTCGTTCAGAGTGGCCTATTATTGCATAATCTACAAAATCTGTAATCTGAAACGATCCGACTTCACCTGTATGAGCCCCATTTTCGTATTTAGATACTGTTTGCGAACCTAAGAAGACCCTTATCTTTTGATTGGCTTCATAAAAACCTTCTAGCTGTTGAGCGATTGGAATTAAAAACGGGAAACTTGGAGCAAGTACAATTTGTAAATCTTGATTCGTTTTATCCCAATCTACATTTTGAATAAACTCATTCAACCAAGCTTCATATTCTTGTAATGTTTTGTTTTGTTTAAAATTGGCTACAATATACATATGTTTTATAAGTACAAAATTAAAGCAACAATGCTATATTTTGATAGACAATAATTACTACTAAGTATACTCGATTTTTGCAATGTTTTGATTAAGTATCTTTTTTATGTTACCAAATTTATCTGAAATTTCTTCTAAGTCATCATGTTTATATTCATAACCAACGCTTGTTAAACACGAATAGACAAAGGGTATTTTCTTATAAATATCCTCCGCATAAGCACAAGCAATTAAACATCTTGGTAATACTGCAACATTTTCACCATCTTCTCCTTCTGATGACTTTTCGCATCCCATCGGACACCCAACACAAGATGGATTATTAGCCGGTTCAACTTTTAATTTTTCATACATATCTATAGCAGTTTTATAAGCCTTTTCATAATCAAAAAAGTCTTTTAAATCATATGAAACTGTGCTTTCTACTGAAATACTAATATTACCATTTATTGGTATTGGGAACTCAGATATATTTCCAAATGTGAAGTAATTTTGCGATTCTGCACTGTCTTTTTTTATTACCAAGTCGGCAATTCTAGTAGAAAATTCTTCAAATTTTTCTTCTAAAAAAGTTATTTCATTTTCATAAATTGATATGTGTATATTCTTATCCGTTGTACCAAGTATCACAATAGCGTCAATTGAGGACATATTTAAATTGGCAGCTATAGTTCCCCCACCGTATTTTTCTACAAGTGTTGTACCACTTAAATACAACAAATTTGCTTTAGAAACATAAGGGAAATAACCAGCCAGTGGGCCAGTAGATATTATAACTGGTTTTTGGTCTAAATAATCATTCATTAATTTATACGAAACGGGTGTACCACCTATAAATTCCCGTAAGTCTTCTTGAACTTTAAACTCATATTCTAATGAATCTATATGTACATAAAGTATATTTTTATAATTCTTTTTAACTCGCATTATTTAGGTTCGTTAATTATATCGAAACAATTTTGTGGGCAAGAAGCGATTATTTTATCAATGTTTTTAATATCTTTACCATAGTCTATTTGAATCTTATACGCACCTGGGCGTCCTTTAATTTTAATTGGAGAATCTTTTATACCAAGTTTTCTGTATTCATATCTAGAAGCTGCTAACATACAAAGTTTACAACCAATACATTTTTGCTCTCTATTAGCTACAAGTAATTTCTTATCTTTCATTTTAGCTTGTTAAAGTTTAACTTTGGACAGCAAGCAAACCCATTTCAACTAACCTGTTAGAATATCCCCATTCATTATCGTACCAAGCCATAACCTTGACTAAATTACCACCAACAACTCTGGTCATCATTGAATCAACAATTGCAGAATGTGAATCTTGAATTATATCCGATGACACCAATGGTTCTTCTGAATATTTTAAAATTCCCCTAAATAAATCGGTATCTTGGGCTTCTTTAAACGCGTTATTAACCTCTTCAACGGTAACATCCTTTTTTAACAATGCTGTAATGTCTGACATAGACCCTGTTGGCACTGGAACTCTTAACGCAACCCCATCAAATATACCATTAACTTGTGGTAATACCTTACCCGTTGCTTTTGCAGCACCAGTTGAAGATGGAACTATGTTTTGTGCGGCCGCTCTACCTCTTCTTACATCTTTTTTATTTGGACCATCTACTAAACTTTGCGTTGAAGTATAAGCATGTACAGTCGTTAGCAATGCTTTTTCAACACCAAAATATTTATCTAATACATGTATTACTGGTGTAACACAGTTTGTTGTACAAGATGCGTTTGCCAATAGATTAGAATCTGGAGTTGATACCTCACCCCCAAATACAACAGTTTTAAACCCATCATCTTTTGCCGGTGCTGATAATATTACTTTCTTTGCACCTGCATCTAGATGTAACTTCGACCCTTCAGAGGTCGTAAAAAACCCAGTGCATTCAAATACTAAGTCAACATTTAAATCACTCCACGGCAACTGTGACGGATCTTTTTCAGAAAGATGTGGAATTCTATAACCATCTACAGTTAAAGATTGTGCGTCAAATTCAACATTTCGGTTGTAGTTTCTATAAACTGTATCATGCTTAAGCAAATATGCTAATGATTCTATTGGTGCTAAATCGTTAATTGCTACAATATCGATATCTAAATTATCATTAAACTTTTTATCAAGTAAGATTTTAAAGGCAGCTCTTCCTATTCTGCCGAATCCATTTATTGCTATATTCATAATAATTAAAATAAATAAATAACTAAGTCACTATTTGTGACATTTTTAAGATATAAATAAATGTGCGATTAAGTACTAATCTTTTAATTGACTATCTAACCATTGTCTTAACATCGGTTCTTGTAGCAATCCAATTCTTCTATCTACTTCTTTATCATCTTTCATAAGTACCATTGTGGGAATACTCATAACACCAAACTCTTGTGCTTTTTGTGGATTCTCATCAACATTAATTCTTTCTAATTCTACTTTACCTTCATAATCGGGTAAAACAGCTTCAAATATTGGATCCATCATTCTACATGGAGCACACCAAACGGCGTAAAAATCTAATAATTTCAACATAATTTACTTTATTTAGGCTAACTGCTTTTAAAATGCAAAGCAGTTGAGCACAAACACAAAACTTTTAACTGAATATAACTTTAACATATATTTTAACTTGTGTTGAGATTTGAATACAAAACTAACTTATTATTGAACAATAGAAAATTTAAGTCTAGTATTAATTTTAGCTATGATTTTTGCACATGCGTTTTTGGGTTTAATAATAGGATACATTTTTACAATAAAACCGACAAAGAGTAATTTATATACAAAACAAAAAAGGCTATTAATTATATTTGTTTCTTCTATTATTGGTTCTATATTTCCAGATTTTGATTTCGTGTTTGCATTTTTGCTTCACAACAAAGAATTGCATAGGCATTTATTAACTCACAGCTTATTACTTTATTTCTTAATCATATTTGGGTTTTTTATTATCAAATATTTCAAGAATTATAAAAATGAAACAATTGATACGCTTTGGATTCGAACTTTTTGGGCATTTACAGTAGGTGCAATCGTACATTTATTTGCAGACTTTATAGCAACACCAGTATATTTATTTGAGCCATTAATAAATAGAGGTTTTGTACTTGTAAAATTTCATGCCAAAGAAACTGAAGGTTTAAGAAAGTACGTGTTTTCACCTTACATGTTAAATGAAATTGGTTTAATTATTTTAGGTGTGATATTGTTAATATTAAGATTTAAAAATTACAAAAAAGAGTTAATTATTTTGTTAGGATTAATTGGTATTATATTGTTATCGGCAATTATAGTATTAATTCCTTATTTTTAGTGGAATTTTGAGATATGCTCTGATTTCCACATAGAAAATTTAAAAATGGCTAAACAAAAAACACAAAAATCGATAAATACAAACACAAGTGATTCATCAAAAGATAAAGCGTTAGAATCTGCAATCGCACAAATTGAGAAAAATTTTGGAAAAGGTGCAATTATGAAAATGAGCGATGTTGCAATTCAAGACGATATAGAAGTTATTCCGACAGGAGCAATTACGCTTGATATCGCACTTGGAGTTGGCGGTGTACCAAGAGGAAGAATTATAGAGATTTATGGACCAGAATCTAGTGGTAAAACTACACTTGCGTTAAGCATTGTTGCACAAGCACAAAAGCAAGGCGGTAAAGCGGCGTTTATTGATGCTGAACATGCATTTGACCCTGTTTATGCACAAGATTTAGGCGTAAATGTAGACGAACTATATATTTCCCAGCCTGACAACGGCGAACAAGCTCTTGAAATAACTGAAACTTTAATAAGAAGTGGTGCTGTTTCAGTAATTGTAATAGATTCTGTAGCTGCTCTAACACCACGAGCAGAAATTGAGGGAGAAATGGGAGATAGCCATATGGGTTTGCAGGCAAGATTGATGAGTCAAGCATTAAGAAAAATAACTGGAATCGCAAACAGGACAAATACAACTGTTATCTTTATAAACCAAATAAGAGAAAAAATTGGCGTAATGTTTGGAAATCCAGAAACAACAACGGGAGGTAGATCATTGAAATTTTATTCAACAATAAGAATGGACATAAGAAGAATTCAAAGTATAACTGACGGAGGAAATCCAGTTGGAAATAGAACTAGAGTTAAAGTAGTAAAAAACAAGGTAGCTCCACCTTTTAAAACCGCTGAATTTGATATTATTTTTGGAAAAGGAATTAGTCAATCAGGAAGCGTACTAGATGCTGCACTAGAATTTGAAATAATTGAAGCCAGTGGCGCATGGTTTAAATATAAGGGCGAAAACATAGCACAAGGAAGGGAAAACGCTAAAAAATATTTAGAAGAAAACCCAAAGATTATGGATGAAGTAAAAGCAGAGATAACTAAAAATTTAAAAGAAAAGAAACACAAACCACAAATAATTGACGGTAAAAAGGAAACAGAGCCAGAAAAGAAGTAAATATGAAAATTACGAAAATAGAACAATCTAAAACATTTTCTAATTTTGTAAATATATATATAGATAATAACTATTGTTGTAATATATCTCATTCAAAATTATTAGAATTAGGATTAACAAAAAATTTGTCAATTGGCGAAAGTGAATACAAAAAACTGCAAGAAGCGTCATTATATAGTGTATTAGAGAGAAAAGTAATAAAATTCATTCATCAAAGGCCACATAGCAAACAAGAAGTAAACCAATATCTAAATAAAACAGCATATAAATTTTTAAAAGAAAAAGGATTTTATGATGTTGATCAAGGAACAGTAATAAATCAACTCATAAAAGCGTTGGAGGAAAATAATTATATTGATGACATACAGTTTACAAGTTGGTTTATATCACAACGAATGAATTCCCATAGACCAAAAGGAGAATATTACATTAAGCAAGAATTAAAACAAAAAGGTGTATCGCTAGACATAATAGAATCGGCATTTCAAAACATAAACCATAAAAAAGAGCTAGAAAACTTAGATAAACTTGCAAGAAAAAAATATAAAGAAATTTCAAAAAGAGAACCTAACAAATATAAACAAAAACAAAAATTATTTTCTTATATTAAAACAAAAGGGTTTAAACAAGAAGATATTTTTGCTGTAATTGACAGTATATTTAAAGAGATATAGAATGATGGATAGTAATTATTGTTATGTAATTAGTTTTAGTGGAATAATAGTCGGTAATTAATTTAATTTATTGTGATTACTAAAGTATAAAATTTAGAATTATGAAAATTTGTAGTAAGAATAACTATATTAGTATGTATTTAAAACACATAAATCCGATAGATAGTCGGTAAAACCGATTTAGGCTTTTATTCCCGTAAATAATTAAGTTATGAACGCTGAAATGATGTTATTTGCGATTATAGCAATAACAATACTCGCAGTCGTGCCTGCTGGTGTTGTTTACTTTATGCTAAATAAATCGCAAAAAAAAGAACAAGAAGAAGCGGTAGATTCAAATCTAAAAAGCAAAGAACTGATTTTAACCGCTCAAAACAAAGCAAAACAAATTGTATTAGATGCAAAAGCTGAAGCTTTAAAAATTAGAGAAAAGGCAGAAAAAGAATCCGATGCAATAAGAAAGAAAGCATTGGAAGTAGAAACAAATGCTCAAAAAAGAATGGACGAATTAACCAAGAAAAATGAAGAAATAACTAAAAGAGAAAAAGAAGTAGAGGATATGCAAAAAAGGATACAGCAATCTAAAAAAGATGTTGAAAATTTAAGAAAAAAGGAAATAGAAAAATTGCAAAGTATTTCTTCATTAACAAAAGATGAAGCAAGAAAGATGATTTTAGATAATGTTGAAAAAACATTAACAAACGAAATTGCAAAGAAAATAAAAGAAGCATATGAGCAAATGCAAATATCGATAGATCAACAAGCAAAACAGCTTTTGATAGATACTATGCATAATGCTTCTACTGATTATGTTGCAGAATATACGATTTCTACGGTTAAATTACCTGATCCAGACATGAAAGGTAGAATTATTGGGAAAGAAGGGAGAAACATAAGAGCATTTGAGGATGCTACAGGTGTAAATGTTGATTTTGACGGCGATACCGAAATTAGACTTTCTAGCTTCGATTCTGTTAGACGAGAAATTGCAAAAAGATCAATGGAAAAACTAATTAAAGATGGCAGAATTCAACCAGCAAGAATAGAAGAAATTGTAAAAAAGACACAAGAGGAAGTGGATAAAATTATTATGGAAGCTGGTGAAGAACTATGTACAAAAGTTGGTGTATATAATCTACCAAAAGATATTGTATATAAACTAGGAAGTTTTAAATTCAGAACATCTTACGGCCAAAATATGATTCAACACACTTTAGAAGAAACACAAATGGGTGTTAAAATCGCACACGAAATCGGTGCAAATGTAACAGTAACTAAGCTCGCGTGTTTGCTTCACGATATTGGTAAAGTAATTACAGATAAAGAAGGAAGTCATATAGAATTAGGGGCAGAATTTTTGAGAAAGTATAATTTACCAGAATCTGTAATTACAGCAGTTGCAGAGCATCACAGTGATGATCCGTCTACAATAGAAGGTACTATAGTGCAAATTGCTGACTCAATATCAGGATCTAGACCTGGTGCAAGATATGAGGATTTTGAAAGTTATGTTAAAAGATTGCGAAGTTTAGAAGAAAAGGCAAAGGTGTTTGAGGGCGTTGAAAAGGCATATGCAATATCTGCTGGTAGAGAAGTAAGAGTAATTGTAAAACCAGAAGAAATAAATGACGCTGAAGCTGTTAAGTTAAGCCACGACATTGCAAAGAAAATAGAAGAAGAAGAGACTTATCCGGGCACGGTAAAAGTGCTTGTTATAAGAGAAACACGCAGTATTGCTACTGCTGCATAGTGGAATTTTGTTGTGATGGCACAATTTTTGTGCCATTACATAAATTATTGACAATCAATGCGTTTTCGATGTATGGTATAAGGGTACAACATAGAAAATGCTTGTTATATCAGCAATAACTTGTTGTACAAGTTAGCAAGTATTATCAAGTTCGCTATTACGAGGAGGTGACAAATTAAAATGACAAAGAACCAACTTATTCAACAACTCGCATCTGATCTTAATATGCCAAAAGCTCAAGTACGAAGAATGGTAGACGCATTAGTCGAAACCGTTACTGGTACATTAAAGAGAGGTGAAAAAGTTCAGATCTCTGGTCTCGGAACATTCGATGTAAGAAGAAAAGCAGCAAGAGAGGGTAGAAACCCACAAACAAACGAAAAGATTATGATTCCTGCACACAATTCAGTAGGATTCAGAGCTGCAAAACCATTAAAAGAAGCTGTCAGATAATGTACCTGATGACTCCTTTTTTCTATGAGATTAGAAAGAGCCGGTTTATTACCGGCTCTTTTTGTTTATTGTACAAACATACAATATGTATTTATTTCATGAATATGTTAGGGCTCTTTCGCTTTTGCGAATTTAAATTATTTGCAATAACTTTTATTAAGTTTTCAACTTCTTTATAGATAAGTATTATCGCTGGAATTATAATCAATAAAATTAAACCTAATGGTTTACTTATAAATTCCACCAAATACCCTAAGAGCGGAATTGTAAAAACTACATTACCTATTATCAAATCTGTTGTAACTTTCCATGGGTCATTTTCACTATTATTATCTCCTTTTGTTACAAAATAATTGTAATTGGCTTCTGTTACATATCCAACTATTCTATGCGTGATTGTTTTTTGCATATTTATTGGATACTGAAAAGTAATTATATCGTTTTTGGAAAATTGTTTTTTGTTTTTATCAACAATAACTAGACTCCCTTTTTTTATGGTAGGTATCATAGAATCCGATGTAACAACGAATGGTTTATAAGTGTTAACAAAATTCTTTTTTGTGATAAAAGCTGTTAACGAAATCAAAAATATAAAAATAATAAATAAAAGTTTTAATACTAAATTAAATTGTTTAGTTAAATTTCCTTTCATTTTAATAACTCGGTGCGTGCACAACACCGAGTTTTGTTTAATATATTACTCTGAAGTATCTGTTCCTGTTATTAAAAAGTCGTAGGTTGCTTGCATACCATTGTTTGTTTCTGATATACCTGTACCATCAAATTTCATTACAAACCCTCTTGTTTCTTCTGGCTCAATAGATCCTAGATTAAATGTATCATTTCGCATTCTGAGGATTGTATCGTACCCATAGCTCTCACCTAGTTCACCTTCGTCAACAATACCATTACTGTTGTTATCATTCCATGCTAATACCTCAACATAGATATCATCTCTTAAAACATCTGGGTCACTAATATAATCGACTTTACTTACTAAATCTAATGTAGAATCTCCTTTGTTATAAACTTTAACTGAAAACTGATCTGACCATTCCTCTGTAATACCCTCAAACGAAGGCCCTTGTATTGTGTCAACTAAATTTGATTCTGTAGCAGTTTGACTTGCATCAGCAAGCACTTTTAATGCGGTATTAGCAGGTTCTTCTGTTGTTCCGCCATCTCCCACTGAAAAAGTTGTACCTGCAACTTTTACTGTTTCCTCAAAGATTGCCGATGTTCCCTGAACTATTGAAATGAATGATAAGGTTATTATTAGTAAACTCGCTAATAATCTTTTTTTGTTTTTCATATTTATCACCCCCTTTTATTTGATACATAAAATATAAATGGTTAGGGTGAACAATAATTGAAAAGAATTATAAATTTGCAGTTAAAAAGTTTTTACAAAATATGTGGCGACATGTAAAACATGTCGCCACCACTTGTTAGTTTTTATACAACTATTATGCTCAGCATCTGCTATAATTACACGAATAACATTTTACACAACCCTCTGTTTCTACAAGTGTTATGTTTCCACACTCAGGGCAAACAGACGCGTTTTTAAAAATAGTTCCATTTGAATCTGCGTGATCATGTTTATTTCGACCATCATGTTCAGATTCTTCATTATTTTTATTATCTCCCTTATTTTCAAACAATGATTCTTGTTCATATTCATCATTTTTTTGAAGTAATGCGGTTTGATTTTCGTCTAATTCTTTACTTAACTCCAATTCATTTAATAGAACTTTACCAACTGCATCGGGAATACTAGAGACTCTATTTGCACCAAACCCTAAACTTGTTGCACCGCCAATACCTTTTAATTGATAGGCGATTTCCTCTAATGCAGAGTTTGGTGAATCTGCACTTCTTAACCAGCCACTTATTAACCGTCCTAATGCTTCTGACAAAGCTGCTGTATCACTACCACTTTTACCCATATTTATAAAAACTTCAAACGGATCTATTCCTCGTAGACCATTTCTGTTAACAGTTACAAATGCTTTACCAACTGGTGTTTGTACTTCATGGGTTCTACCAATAACAACTTGAGGCCTTGGTCTTTTTATGTCTTGTATCAAATCAGCGTTATTTGATACAGTTAACGGTTTTGTTGAAACTTCTGTAGTTTCTTTTTTGTCTTTGGTAGATTTAGTTTCTAAAACAACTTCTTTTCTCGACCCTGTTACATACACAGTTAAGCCTTTACAACCTAATTCCCATGCCATCTTATATGCAGCTTTTACATCTTCTTCTGTTGCATCTTCTGGGAAATTACATGTTTTTGATATTGAGTTATCAACAAATCTTTGTATTGCTGCCTGAATTTTCACATGTTCTTCAGGAGTAATATCTAAAGAAACCACAAATGTGTTTCTTATGTCTTCTGGTAACTCTGTAATATTCTTAAGTGTACCCTTTTCTATAACCTTCTCTATTATACTTTTTTTAGTATCATCATCAAGATTTAACTCATCTAACTTTTTTTGAAATGAAGGACTAACATATGTAAGTTGAAGTTTTTCATCTTGCCCAGCAGCTTGATATACATTTCTATAATATGCTAATGCAAACACAGGCTCACAACCATATCCTTCAACTCCGAAAACAGTAGCTGTTGTACCTGTTGGTGCTACTGTTAATTGTGCGGCATTTCTTATACCTGATCGTCTCATTCGTTTTTCTAATCTATTCCAATTAATATTAGGCCTATCTAATTTTAGTTTATAATCAACCATCGATTTGGGTTTTTGCCATCTAAAATTTTTAGAGCTAAATATACTTTCATTAATACCTGAGAAAGCACCTTTTTCTTCGGCTAATTTTATACTGGTTAACATTGCATAATACTTTACAAATTCAGTTAATTGTGACACTAAATCTAAACTTTCATCACTACCATATCTAATTCCTAGTTTATACATCACATCTGCAAGCCCCATATAACCTAACCCAATTCTTCTGTTTTTTAATGCAGCCTTTTTTAATTCTGGAACCGCTGGTACATATGTGTTTTTATCTATAACATCATCTAAAAACCTAACCCCTAATTCTACACTTTCTTTTAAATGTTCCCAATCAATTTTACCGTCTTTAACCGATTCTGATAAATTAACATGTCCTAAACAACAGTTTTCATATGGTCCTAACCATTGTTCACCACAAGGGTTTGTTGCTTCTAATTCATATTGATCTGGAACTGGGTTATATCTATTTGCTTCATCTATGAATAGTAATCCTGGTTCTCCATTTTTATATGCATATCTAACAATTTCATCAAAAATATCTCTTGCTCTAACAGTATCCCAAACTTCTTTAGTTCTAGGATTAATCAAATCAAAATCAGTATCATCTATTACAGCTTGCATGAACTCATCTGTGATAGCCACAGAAATATTAAAATTTGTTAATTCGCCTTCTATTGCTTTTGCTCTTATAAACTCCAATATATCTGGATGGTCAATCCGTAGTACAGCCATGTTTGCGCCTCTTCGAGCACCCCCTTGTGCTATGGTACCAAAAGCTGCATCATATGCTTTTATAAAGCTAACGGGTCCACTTGCTTTACCGTTACTTTTTGATACTACATCACCTCTTGGTCTAATCTTTGAAAACGAGAAACCATTTCCACCACCCGTTTGTTGTATCAACGATGCGTTTTTTAATGTAGAAAATATACCATTTTTTTCTTTTCCCAAATCATCTGATACAGGCAGTACGAAACAGGCGGCTAATTGGCCTAAAGGAGTTTTTGCACCTGTCCATGTTGGGGAATTGGGAATAAATCTTTTACTTCCTAATAAATTATAAAAAAAACTTGTATATTCTTTTTTTAACTTTTTTGTTTTTTCGGCATCCGCAACGTGACTAGCAACTCTCATAAATGCTTCTTCTACAGTTTCTTTTGTACCATCAGCTTTTTGTACTGCATATCTTCTTAAAAATACTTCTTTGGCATTTGGGCCTAGTTGAATTGTATCAACTGATTTTAATGTTTTATATTTTGGTTTATTTACCGTATTTCTACGGAGTCTGTTTGTTTTGGTGCGAGGCATAGTATTCTTTTTTTCCTGTCCAAGGAAATAATTAAATAAAACTTAAATTGCTTAATCTAACTTTTCTAATTCTTCTTTAAATTCATCAAGCCCATCAAAGTCTAAAAATACACTAGCAAATCTCATGTACGCTACTTTATCTACATGTTTTAATCTCGTTAGTACCATTCTTCCTATATCGCTTGCTGGAATTTTATTTGATTTTCTGTTCATTATTCGCATTTCTATATCATCAATAATCTTTTCTACTTCATCATCTGGAATTCTTTTTTCTGCTGATATTCTTATGCCTCTAGCAAGCTTTTCCCTATCATAATCCTGAACTTTGCCGTCTTTTTTAACCACTTTAATTTTAATCTCTTCAATTCTCTCATAAGTTGTAAACCTTTTTTTGCACCTTAAACATTCGCGTCTTCTTCTTGAAACTGGTTCATCATCCAAATCTCTTTTATCAATAACTTTTGTTTCTTTATTCTTACAATAAGGACAAAACATAGATAAATTTAACCAGTAGTTAACTGGTTATTTGTAATATCTAATGTCAAACTCGACAAAAGCAATTACGCAACTTAATAACCTATTGTTATTTATACTTAAAACAGGTAAAACTACACATTTACCTGTAGATATTATACCACAACATATTGTGGTGTGAGTAACAGGTTCGCACAAGTTGTAGTGTCTTTCAATAACCGCCTTGCGAGACTATAAGTGCTTATTATGATTTCTTTTTTGAGGATTTTTGCTCATATTTGGCTATTATTTTCATAAATTCATCTTGCTCTAAGGTTTCTTTCTTTAATAACTCATTTGCCAGCTCGTCTAATGTTTTTTTGTTTTCTTTTAATATTTTTGTAGCATTTTTAAATTCTGTATTTATAATTCTTCTAACTTCTTCATCAATTTCTTCTGCTACTTTCTCACTATAACCAACAGATTTCTCTTGCGCCCTAACATCCCACAATCCAGCATTTTCATTAATATACTGGATAGGACCTAACTTACTCATACCAAGCTCAGTAACCATTTTTCTTGCCAAATCTGTTGCTCTTTCTATGTCACTAACAGCACCAACTGTTTCTTCATTAAATATCAATTTTTCTGATGCACGTCCTCCAAGCATTGTTCTTATCATTGCAAGTAAATCACTTTTAGTTTTATTAACAACATTTTCATCTGTATTTAGTTCTGTGTGACCAAGTGTCTTTGTTCTAGATATTATAGAAACCCTAGCAACGCTTTCTGCGTCTTCACTTTTAGCAGCAACTAACGCGTGACCTGCTTCGTGATATGCGACCACTTTTCTTTCGTCTTCTGTTTGTAATAATCTTCTCTCTGGACCCAGTTTGACTTTAGTAGAGGCTTCTACTAAATCTTTTTGTGTAATACTAGACGCTTTTCTTCTTGCAGCTAATATAGCAGCCTCATTTAGCATATTTTCTATATCCGCTCCGCTAAACCCAACTGTTTGTTTAGCAAGCATTTCTATATCTACCTTTTTGTCAAATGGCTTACCTCTCATATGAATTTTTATTATATCTTTTCTTTCTTCAAGAGTTGGTAAATCTATTCGTATATGTCTATCAAATCTTCCCGGCCTAACTAGCGCTGGATCTAACATATCGGGTCTGTTTGTGGCTGCAATAATTATTACATCCGTTCTTTGATCAAAACCATCCATCTCAACTAATATCTGGTTTAAAGTTTGTTCCCTCTCATCATTACTTGTCATCGCAACCTTACCTCTTTGTCTACCAATTGCATCTATTTCATCAATAAAAACTAATGCTGGTGCATTCTCTTTTGCAGTTTTAAATAAATCCCTAACCCTAGCAGATCCTACACCAACAATCATTTCAATAAATTCACTGCCAGCAACAGAATAAAATGGAACATTTGCTTCACCTGCGATTGCCCTTGCAAATAAAGTTTTACCAACACCCGCTGGCCCAACAAGTAGTATACCTTTGGGAATTCTAGCACCTAATTTTCTATACTTATTTGGTTCCTTTAAGAAATCTACGATTTCGTATAGCTCTTCTTTTATTTCTTTTGATGCAGCTACATCTTTAAATCCGATTTTTCCTTGCTCTTCTTTTGAAAATAGTTTTGCTTTGGATTTTCCTAAACTAAATACCCCACCGGCTGATTTACCTGCTGACTTAAACATCCACCAAAGCAAACCTATCATTAATAATGGGAATGCAATGTTACTTAAAACTAATATCCAATCGTAATTAGATTCTGGATAAATTCCACCTGATATTTTATTTGGATCAATACCTTGCATTTCTAACAATTCATAAAAACTAACTTGATTTTCTTTGTTAGCTTTTAGAACTTCGCCGTTCTTTTTTTCAGCCTTAACAGAATCTGGTCCCACTTCGACTTTTTCAATTTCGCCTTTTTCTATCTCGGTGAAAATTTCATTTAAAGATACCTTTGTTGTTGGCTTTAGTAAGTCAGGGGTAATAAACATAGAAACCAAACCCCACACGATTAATGCGCCAATGATTATCATAAATGGATTAATTTTCTTGCCATCGGGTGCTTTCTTATTACTCATACTTAAATAATGATACAATAAATTATTAAATTTGAAAGACTGTGTTAACTATGTATTCATAATCAATAAATTAATATAATCTTGTGAAAAGTAGCATTTTTGCAAGTGGTATCAACAGTATTACAACCAAAAATCACTTATTGAAAGAATTTTTATTGCCTAAAACATGCGTTTCTTGTGGACATATAGAATCTGATTTATGTAAGCAATGTGAAAATAATTTAACAATTTTGGAACTTCAACGCTGTATCTCTTGTGATCGATTTACTCTAAATGGTAAGACACACAAATATTGTTTTAATAACGGTTTTCCAGATGCGGTTTTAAGCAGTTTTGAATATTCTGGAATAGCTAGAAAAATAATTTTAAAATCAAAAAGTGGACAAAACAGTTATATGCTATTAAACACGCTATTAAAAATAAGTTACAACAGATTCATTTTAAGTGAATTATTAAAATTATATGAATTTGATGGCATTATACCAATACCAAGCAGTTCAAATTTTATTAGCACAAAAAGAATAGTAAATCACTCACTAATAATTGCACAATTCATTCAAAAATACTATAAATTGTATTTCAATAAAAGAATTCCGATAATCAATATATTAAAAAAGAAAAATAAAACTAACCAAAAAGACTTAAACAGGTTCGAAAGATATGATAAATCTAATAAAAACTATTATATAAAAGGTCAGTTACACGCATTAGAAAATAAAAATAAAATCCTTTTAGTAGACGATATTGCCACAACTGGCGCAACTTTGATTTCTGCAAGTAAATATCTAAAAAAAAGATTTAAAATTCAAAAAATTTACTGTTATACAATATGTAAGGATTTACGGTATAATTATAGTAATAATGTTTAATGCAATACTTAAAAATCCTACAAATGTTAAATTTGAATCACAAGAGGATGATGAAATTATTTATTATGTACTTAGAAGACACCCTATTGTAACAGTATGGTGGATTTTGACTTCCATATTCTTTTTGTTATTACCAATTTTGATTTATATTTTTAGAGATACTCCTATAATTCCTCAAAGTTGGCTTTTAATAATACCTATCCAGTATTGGCTAATTTTATTAATTTTATGGTACATGGTTGTAATCTTTTTAGCCTTTGAAGCCTTTTTACTGTGGTATTTTAATATTTATATTCTTACAGACAGAAGAATTGTTGATATAGATTTTCATGGGTTATGGAAAAAAAGAATATCTGAAGCATCTCTGGCAAATGTAGAAGATGCAACATATTCAACTGATAATATGTTAAATATTGTATTTGATTATGGTGATGTATATATTCAAACAGCTGCCGAAAAACCAGAGTTTGAATTTAAAGCTATACCTAAGCCTGGCGAGGTACATGATAAACTCACAGACTTAGCAGAAGCATACAAACGAAAATATGGTAGATAATCAAATGATACCTAAAATAACTACAAACAGACCGATTGATACTATAGATGTAAATCTAACTATTAGCGATATTAACTATTTATTAAATACCGTTTACCCAATATTAAAATGGAGTTTATTAATTTTCCTTGTACTTTACCTTATTATTTCTTTTGTAGTTATTAAACAGATAAAAATGATGACAAGAACACTTGAAACACCAACTGACAAATATTTAATCTTGCTAGGGTACATACATTTTGGGTTAGTTGCAGGTGTAATCTGTTTTTCATTGCTAGCATTATAGAAATACTGTTACTAATCAAGGTAAATAGTGCCTCTAGATAATTGGTCAAAAATCATTATGAAATTTACATTAAAAATACAGAGCATAGGAGGAATAAGTAATTCAGAGCTAGATACAATATCTAACATTGCAACAATTACACATGAATTTGAAACAATAAATGAAGCCTATTTAGAAAAAAGAGGTAAGTTGTTTTTAGTTTTAAATCTAAAAACTAACAGTAAATTTGACACAAAATCCATAATTAAACTCTTTGTAGATACTGTTCAAGAAGAATATTTTAGAATAAATGACAGTACTCCACTACATGCAATTGAAAAAGCTCTTAATAAAGCACATAAGAACATACTAACTGTAAAATCAAAAGACGATACAATAACATTAAGTTCACCAGAATCCGAATTCTCATGTTCGTTTGCAACCGCTTTAATTTGGAATAGTGTTTTATACACAAGTTACTTTGGAAAAGCTGCCACTTATTTAATAAGAGGAACCGGTGTTAGAGATCTAGGGATTCAAACAGCCTACAATGAAATATGGACAAGTTCTAGTATATTAGCCGATAATGATGTAATAGTAATAGGAACTGCAAAATTTGCTGAAACATTTCCGCCAAAGACAATAACAGCACATCTAGGCAATTTATCTAATGTTATAGAACAAATGCCAGAAAAGGAGCAAATCGCAGCAATACTTATTAAAGTAATGAAAGAAACCCCTTCTCAAAAAGAAACTTTTTCGGGAAAGTTAAAATCGTTAAACCTAAAAAATTCCGTATCCCAAAGTGCAAATTCAATCAAGAATAAAATTGTAAAGCCACAAAAACTGTCAGATAAGTTAGAACCATATAAATCACAAAAGGTTGCTCCTGTTTCTTCCATTAGCGGATTAATACCTCACAATCCACCAAAGCCAATAGGTGTAACAGCCACAAAAACAAAACCAAAAAGACTTTCCAAATTAAATAGAACAAAAAGAAAGTGGCATTTTTTGATTGTCGGTTTTATTATTTTAGCGGGAATAATTTATATTAATTATAGATATTTTTATACAAACAAAAATGAAGAGATAGCAAGTTCGGATATAAAAAACAATGCAGTTACTGATAAACTTACTAATAATATTAAAGAATTGCATCCTGTATTTATTAACTTAGATCATATTGCACAAGGTGAACATTTTGTTGATTTGGACAGCACTAGCCATAATAATAAAAATTTACATTTGATTTCCCCGCAAGGGCTATATTCATTAAACCTAGAAACTAAAGAGGCTGAATCTATTTATAATAAACTTGAAGACGCAATGTATATATCATGTATAAAAATAAATTCTAAAAATTTATGTTACACATTTGGAAATAAAACTCTTTTGATAACAAATGTTGATGATACAACTAGACAAGATAAATATTTAATAGAAAAAGACGACATTTTGGCATTAGATTCAGAAGGAAATCAAATTTATTATTTACAACCTAACGACATTTTAAAAATGCGACTTGGATCGGATAAAGTATCGTCATGGTTAGCTGAAAATCAAGAATTATCAAATGCAGTTGACTTTACAACCGATGGCACAAGCTTTTTTGTTATATCAAATAGAAACATACTTAAATACACAAATGGTAAGCAAGCAAAAAACTTTGAGGTGGACAACTCATACTTGTTAAAACCAATACAAATAATTGAATATAAAGACAAATTGTATGTGTTAGATGCATTAGCAGATAACGATAAAAATATAGTAATTTACAACAAAACCACGGGAGAATTTATTAAAAAGATAAAACTTGCTGATAAAACCGACCTAGAAATTCCAACTAAATTTACTATAATTGATGGAAATCCAGCTAAAATATTATTTAAAAAGGGTAATTATTTGTATGAAGTTGAGGGGGAAATCTAATGCCAACATATGTTAAAAATAAAAAAGCATATCACGATTATGAAATCATAGAAAAATATGAAGCGGGAATTAAACTAAAAGGTTCTGAAGTAAAATCAATCAGAGAAGGCCACGGTGATTTAAAAGGTAGTTATGTAAAAATAATTAATGATGAAATTTGGCTTGTTGGATTTAACTTACCGCCATATTCAAAAGCACCTATTGTCTTTGATTACGATCCTGTTCGCCCTAGAAAATTATTGTTAAACAAATCAGAAATTAAAAGATTAAGAGGAAAAGTAGAAAAACAAGGATATTCTATAATACCACTAGAAATTTATACAAAAAGAAACTTATTAAAATTATCTATCGCCTTGGCAAGAGGACTCAAGAAAAAAGAAAAGAAAGAACTGATAATAAAAAAACAATTAGACAAAGAAATTGACAGAGAAATGAAACAGTTTGAAATTGGATAATCTTCTTATTATAATTTACATAAAGGTATAATTATCTTAATAAATTTAGGCATTTAAATACTAAATGAATTAAAGTTTTATTTTAGAAACAATAAAAAGAGGGAGATATTAAAGACCTATAGTTTTTAGTTGTTGACATTTGTGTTCGTTGGTGATAATATTGGCAGTAGTCTTTATGGGGATGTCAAGGCATCGCCTAGTAGCACAGTCAAATAATGCAAGCAGACCTGAATTAAGTCTTAAAACTGGTTCAAAAAGATAAATGCAGACGAATCATCTGTAACTGCTGACGTTATCAATTACGCACCTGTAGTCGCGTAATTAACCTGATACATGTCAGCAACTTAGTACTCTGTTTGGCGGCAAGTACTAGGTTAACCACGCCAAGAACTAATTACAGCTATTAGCTGTTTATGTACTTTAGGATAGGGTTTGTAACTTTTACCCTTAAAGTACATTAGAAAAAGTTACTAAGCTTGTAAGACATTATTTGATAAACCTATTAGCACGGGGGTTCGATTCCCCCCATCTCCACCATTTTAATCTTTACCATACTCAAAAATATTATTTCATATTTATTAAATCTCGATTAGATGTTTTTGGTTTAAATTAATAAAAAAGGACGCTATTAAAGCGCCCTTTTTGACTATTAGTTTTTATAATATAACTTACTGTTTCAATTGTTTTTCCACTTTTTTAATATCGGAATTCATAGATCTTAAGTCCATGCTAAATGCAATAATCATTACACCAGCAATGATTGCATATAATCCAAACAATACAGTAAGTACTAAAACTGAACCATATGGTTGCGTTAATAACAATAAACCGAAAGCGATTAAAAGTACGCTCATACCGGTTAATGTCCACCCACCATATGTCTCTTTTCTATTTCTAACAGCTTGAACTATACCTATTATTCCTGCAATTAAAGCCCAAAGTGCTAAAACAAAGAATAAAATTCCCAATGAAAATTGAGGATAATTGAAAATTACAATACCAGCTAATACACCAACTACACCTTTAAACAACATTACCCACCATTCTTTATCTTTTTTGATACTAAACACCCCTTTAATGCTTTCAATTACACCATCAATTAATAGGTACAGACCTACAAAAGTAGCAATTAGCACCAACGATTTACCAGGTAATGATATAAATGCCAAACCTAATACTAATGTAAAGATACCTCTTATTAGTTCAAGCCACCAATATTGTGTTATCGATTTTACTGAATACATATTCTTGGCACTAACTATCTAACTTCTTAACTGAAAACGAAAAGATTACTAAACTTATACCGCTAACAATCATTAGTAAAGCTGCAGCAAAAACTACGCTTGCAACTGATAATAATGTTGGGGAAGTTAGTAATACAATCCCAAAGATTAGATAAACTAACCCTAAAAAGAAACCACCCCATGACCATTTATAATTGTCACCGGTTTCAGTTGTCTCTGGTCTCTTTTTACCAGCAACCATTCTAATTACACCATTAATAATAAACACAAACGCAATAATGTACATAAACATTACTGGTGTGATTACTGCTGTAAATAATGGGTGATTAAGTACTATTAATCCTGCAACAAGTGCAAGAATTCCACCAAATAAAGTCCAACCCCACTGGGATCCTTCTTTATTGATGCTAAACAAAGATACTATTACCTCGATAATACCGGATATTAACCAGTAAAGACCGAGAAATAGAATCAATGCAGGTATAGTTTTTGTCGGGCTTACAAGTAAAAACCACCCGATGAAAACTGCTACAACACCAAGGACGAGATACATCCACCAGTGTTGAGGTTGTAATGCTTTTTCTTCTGTCATAAGTTCTT
>CAZDNW010000074.1:0-3911 GCA_964506905.1 uncultured Candidatus Saccharibacteria bacterium | reverse complement strand
TGTAAAGTAAATGGGGTTCTATGGTCTTTGGGTGTTATTTAAAATTTACAGATCTATTCTGTATTAGTTAAATTTAATAACATTTCTCTTGAAGGTTTGCATATGTTTTCCCAAGCAGCCATAGAAAACGATTGGTCTGGTCCCCATTGAGGGTTAGCCAAAAAATGCCAAGGCACACACGATAACAGTCCTGCAATCATCTGTTTTGTATCGTTACTTAACTTAGAATCATTAACAATAGTATCAATCCCGCCATTTTTACCAATAAAGACACTAAATCTATCATTAAATTCATCGATATATTCATTCCACTTATTAACCCATATTTGTTTTATAAGCGGAATGTTTTTCCAATAATCGCTTTCTTTATTTGGTCTCCAGTATATGTATGGGTTATTAGGTGAAGCGTCTGTTTCCCAACAGCCAGGCACAATATCTTTTATGTCTATGGTTTCTGCATTGTCCCAGCTAGCTTCTGATGGCAATTTAAAGGTGAACGAATTGTCCATTAGACTTAAGTGTTCCAATCCTCCATTATCAGTAGGAATCAACCCTTTTACTGATCCTGCGTTTTCCCAATCCCTTGTTAGAATTACCGGGTCAGGTGTGTTTATCTCTTGTAGTAATCTGTAAAACCGTCCTTTTTCTGTATAAATATTTTGAATATCATCCCAGTCGATAGTTATGTCTTTATAGGGATTGTGTTCGTAAAAAATTGCGTTCATTAATATGTCTTTTAGAATATTGTTTGATATGAACGCTTTTTGATATCTTCCATCCTCATGCATTATCTTCACAAACCCACTAAAATTTCTTCTATTTACTGATATATCAGGAACGACAACAATAGTTTTTGGGTATAATTCATATAAAATTTTTAGTAAATTTATGTTTATAGCTCCTTCTGGTGGCCAAAACCAAGTTGGGGCTCCTAGATGTTTAGTAACTGCATTATAATCAAAAATTAGTTGCAATCGTATTAAATCGTCGGTTAAGATTGGAAGTATTGGGTGGGAATATCCTGAAAATCCGAATTCAATGTACTTTTTTGATTCAGCGATTTTCAAATTTGAGATAACTGTTTCAGCGAGTGCTTGAGTTTCTTCGGTACTATTCATCCAGGCTTCTAATGTCCAACCTTGTACCTGTACGCCACGTTTAACATATCCATTTGTCATGGCTTTAGAAGTTGGTAGAAAAACATTTTTAAGGTTTTTTTCTACCCAATCGAAGTGTAAATTCGGATCTTTAAACGGTTGGTATCCATGTGATAAATCAAAAAATGTCATTTGATAGATTGTATCAAAGAAAGCCAAACAATTAAACCGCCTGTTTGTTATAAATAACCGAAAGATTTATCACCATGGGGTTTTACACAACCCTTAGATAAAATAATTGGCAAAAAATTTTTAACGAATGTTCAAATACTTATACAGTGATTTGTTTACCGCTGTTGTTAGTTGTATAATTTAACTACTGCCATGAGTGATGTACTAAAATTCTTACTTATTCTATTTTCTGTTGTTGTTTTTATTGTGGTAGTTGTAGCGTATCTTTTAAATATTAGATTGTATCGGGTTTTTGGTGATTCTATGTACCCGACATATACAAATGGGAAATATGTGCCAATATTGCTTTCTAATAACAAAGAGGTTATAGAAAGGGGAGATGTGATTGTGTTTTATGTACCTGATGATTCGTATAAAAGCCCATATATGGCAAGAGTGATAGGATTGCCAGGTGAAATTGTAAGGATAAAAAATGGAAAAATCTATGTAAATAATCATCCGCTGGATGATTTACCGAATGTGATTAGTGCAAAGAAAGAGAACTATGATATTTACGATTGGGTAGAGAAGTATAAAATAGTTGATTTGCCTGCACATAAAGTAATTGATGATGGTTATTTTGTTCTAAGTGATAATTTGCCAATTAAGCTTGATTCTAGAGAATTTGAAGATATTCCAGAAGAATACATCGTAGGAAAGGTGATGTATTAATTTCCAAATAATAAAAGGTAAACACAAATAATTTGTGTTTTATTATTTTTGACTTAAGTATACAAAACCCCCAATTAGCACATTTTTGTTGTCAAAATGAGATACTTTAATGTCTGGGATAGGGCGATTAAACCAAACCATATTGTCTAGATATTCTTTTAAGTGTTGTATGAAGTAATCAGATTTTTGTGAAAGTCCGCCACCGATTACAATTACCTCTGGTTGCCACATCATAATGACATTGTATAAACCAATTGATAAGTCTTCTGCATATGATTCCCAAATTAAATCATCTGTACAATCTTGTGGTGATATTTGATAAATGTTTCTAAATGCATTGCCCGATGAAAATGCTTCAAAAGACCCATGTATTCCCGTTTTTTCATCAGTAGGGCCTTCACGATCTATTATGTGGTGCCCAGGTTCGTAGTTGTAGCGGGAATCGTCGATTTTTTTATCGATAATTCTATCACCACCAACGCCCGTGCTTATTGTTATGTATGCAACAACATTATAATCTTTTGCAACACCAACAACTGCTTCTGCTAAACCTGCAAGTGATGCATCATTTTCAACAAAGACTTTATCTTGATTTAATGATTTAAATGGCACGATGTCTTTTGCTTTTTTATTATTTAAATATGGAACATTGGGTGCAAATAAAACTTTTTGTTCTTGTCTGTCTATCATTCCTGCAATGCCGATAACAACAGCTGATATGTCTTTTTCTGCAATTTGGAAGTTGTCGAAAACTGTTTCTTTAATATGTTGTTTAAGTGATTTCATGTTTTTAGGGGTGTTAAAAATATGAAACTTTTCAAAATCTATTAAATTTTTTTTATCTATTTTTGATTTTAATGCTACGCGTGTTTTGGTTCCGCCGATGTCGATTGATATGTACATACTGATATATTAGCAAAATTTCTAATTAGTTGCATTGGGAATTCGACTAGCATCTATATTTACAGATGTTTGTGTGAGATTGTAGGGTGTTTTTGGCTTAGGGGAATTCGATTAAGATTTAAAGTTGCAAAGGTTTGTGGTGAGATTGTAGGTATTTTTCGTTTATCGGGACTCGATAATAAGAGTCATAATTGCAGAAGTTTGTGGCGAGAATGTAGGTATTTTTTGTTTAGCGGGAATTCGATAATAAGGGTTATAATTGCAGAAGTTTGTGGCGAGATTGCAGGTGTTTTTTGTTTAACCCCTTAGCTAAACATTTCAGAAATTTCTTGCATTCTTTCAGTGGCGGTTGATTTAATAAAGCCTTCTATTTGGGTCCAGTCAGAATTCATACCTGCAATTTCTTGCCAAACTGCACGACCTACTGCGTAACCGCTTGCACCATATTGTTTTGAGAGTTTTAAAGCTTCGATATAAACATCGAATGGCATTTCGCGACTGAGTAATACCCATGGTTTAGTTATTAGGGTAGGAAATTGTTCGAGATATTCTATGGCTTCATTGAGCCCTGCGTTGATTTCCTCATCTAAATTATTTGGCATATCTTCAAAAAGTTGATGAAAGTTTTTATTAGTTGGAAATTCGAGTTTTAATATATCACAAAGCGGTTGAATCTCTTTAATGGCTTTTAATGTTTCGTCACCTCTGTTAAAAGGTGTATTGGGAAGTGGGTAAGTGATTGGCTCTACTAAAAGCGGAAGGTTAACATCGTCTGTTTCTTGTTTCACTTTTCGTAAAAGTTGAAGTTGCTCGTTTTTGTTTGGCGCCTGTGAGTTGTAATAGTAAAGAATTTTAATTGCGTTTGCCCCAAGGGATTTGAGCTTTTGCGATGTGTATTCTTGGTAAAGTTCTAATTCTCTGCCGTTTTCTGTGTCTGAGTATCCTGTTTTTTCACGGGTGAGCAAAAGCTCAAGCTTTTTTTCTTTGGCTATTTCTATAGTATTGTTT
>CAZDNW010000073.1:0-7247 GCA_964506905.1 uncultured Candidatus Saccharibacteria bacterium | reverse complement strand
CAATTCTATATTTTTCTTTTTCGCCGTGGTTTCAAACTTATTTACAGTTACCATCGTTAATTTACCAATATCAAGTTTTTTAAATACAACCTTAGTACTTTCTAACATTTTTTGTTCTTTTAACAAGTTGTCTGTTAAAGTTTGCATGTTATCAATCTCTTCTAAATTACTTTTTAAGGTATCAATTAAATCTTTTTTATTTGGATTTTTATTCATTAAAACGACATCTATATTAGACTTCATAACTGTAAGCGGTGTACGTAACTCATGTGCAGCATTAGAAAAAAACCTCTTTTGTTCTTCCATCATAACCTTAATCGGCTTAAGTGTTATACCCGCTAAAACATAACTTAATATCGCAGAAATAAATAAAATAACAGAATCTATTACAAAAATCTTAAATGCTACTTCTGATTTTATTTCTTCAAGTGTTTGAACATCTAAAACCTTTTTTTCTATAATTTCATCTAGATTAATCTTAGGATCTGTTAATCTTCTGTTAAGCCATCTACCTTCTTCGTTATACATTACACCAATTCGCATTAACCGCCTTTGTTGCTTCATTAATGCATGCTCTGCCGAATTTACTAATGCTGTATATGATATGAAACTAAAGAAAGAAACAATAACAAAAATGATAACTACATACCAAAATGTAAGTTTTATTCTAGCTGATTCAAACATGATTTGATTTTACTAATTACACTCTATTTTATAACCAAACCCTCTAACAGTTTGTATATAATTCTTTTTAAATGGCTCGTCAATTTTCTTTCTTAAATAATTAACATATACCTCAACAGTATTTGGCAAAACATCTGCGTCAAAATTCCAAACATTTTCTATTATTTGATCTTTATTAACTATAGTACCTTTATTTCTTAGTAAATATTCTAATAAAGCAAATTCTTTTTTCGATAATTCTATTGGGGAATTGTTAACTGTTACTGTGAAATTAGTGGTATCTAAAACTAACCCATCGCAAGTTAATTTCTCTTCTAATCTTTCTTTAGGACGCCTTGCCAATGCTCTGATTCTCGCCACTAGTTCTTCAAAATCAAAAGGCTTAACCATATAATCATCAGCACCAACATCAAAACCTTCTAATTTATCATCTAATTGACCTTTAGCAGTTAACATTAAAACAGGTGTGTCAACTTTTTCAGCTCTTAATGTTTTGCAGATTTCTACGCCATCTATTTTAGGGAGCATTAAATCTAATACAATAACATCATAAGGCTCGGTTAATGCAAAATCTAATCCTTCTTCCCCATCATAAGAAACATCAACAGCAAATGACTGGTATTCTAAACCTTTTTTTATATTATCTGCAATTTTCTTTTCATCTTCTATTACGAGTATTCGCATAATTATTTAAAATCGATTAAATTCCACATACATAGTATATGTGTATTCTTAAATTATGCTTAAATGTTAACATAATCATTTTATCAATACTAATTGTGTACTATAATTAAGTTAGCCCATGAATCAATTTATATTTCTGTCCATAATTTTTGCATTTAGTCTTGTTGTTGGAAAACTATTGGAAAAGATTAGAATTCCCTGGGTCTTTTCCGCTTTATTTTTAGGTTTGTTTTTGGCAATTATCAATAACAATTCTGTTAATAACATAATAGCTTCGGATACATTCGAATTTTTAGCAAATCTAGGAATGTATTTTCTCTTATTTATAATTGGATTAGAGATAAATCTAAAAGAAGCAATTAAACAAAGTGGCTTTATTGCAAGACTTTCGTTATCAATAGTTTTTGCGGAAGCATTTTTAGGTGCTATTCTTATTCATTATATATTTAATGTTGAATGGTGGCTTGCTATTTTGGTGGCATCATCATTTGCAACTGTTGGAGAAGCAATTTTAATTCCGATATTAGATGAGTTTAAACTTTTACATACAAAATTTGGACAAACAATTCTTGGCGTTGGAACTTTTGATGATATTATAGAAATCGCTGTAATAATAATAGTATCATTAGTAATTGGGACATCTTCAGGTACACATGGTTATAGTTGGTTACAAAATTTTATATTATTAACATTTTTATTTTTTATTCCAATAGTTCTATATTTATTACAAGGGCACTTAAAACCACTTAAATTTAAAAAGGTTCCACCGATGTTTTTGTTTGCATTGACCTTATTATTTTTATTTATTGGGGTGGGTATAATTGCCGAATCCGCAGCCTTAGGTGCGATTCTAGCGGGAGTCTCTTTAAAGCTACTATTAAACGAAAAATATATCAAAGAAATAAAATCATTAATTAGAGTTATTTCATATGGATTTTTTACCTTAATATTTTTTATATTTGTGGGTGCATCAGTAAATATCGATTATTTATCAAGCAACTTTTCTTTGGCCGTATTATTTTTAGTAGTTCCAACCACAACAAAGGTTGTTACAACCTACTTAATATCCAAAGATAAATTTGGTAAAAGGCAAGCTACGCTTTTGGGGGTTGGACTATCAGCAAAATTTAGTACAAGTATTGTAATACTGACATTATTGTTGACTAAGGAACTGATTAGTTTGGAATTATATTCTGTATTAATTGGTGCTATGATATTATCTCAATTTTCCATACCAATTATGTTTACTGGCCTTATTAGTAAATGGAAAATGCACTTTAAATAGCAATAAAAAAGGGGCGAACAAATCACCCCTTTTCGTTGTTAATTTCAGAAATCAACTAGTACAAAACCTTAAATTTTAATTCATTGGTTTTGCTTCGTTAACTTTTAGTTCTCTGCCTTCAACTTCTGTGCCATTCATTTCAGCCATTGCCTTTTCAGCAGCACTATCATCTGCAAATTCAACAAAACCAAAACCTTTACTTCTATTGTTATTTTGTCTATCTAAAATAACAACAGCAGAAACAACTTCACCAAATTGAGCAAATAATTCCGCTAAACCTTCGTTGTTAACACTATAAGGAAGATTTCCTACATATAATTTTTTCAATTTAATTCACCTCCAGTAAATTATTATGGAACCTTATGTAAATCTCATGAAAAAATACAAGAGTACAAAAAGCCACAAACAGAAGATAGTCTATCACTAATGTTAAGAAAAAGATACAACCAAAATACGGCTTAGCTACAAGGTAAAATACATTAAATCATTTTTTAACTCGCCTATTTTATTACTTATAGTCCTACTCTAAAGCAAGTTTTGCTGCAATTTGCAATGAACCATTTTCATCTCTTAACTCGAGTTTACCAATTTGTATTTTATAAGTTTTAGCTTTTTGTAATGCCATAAGAAAATTTTGTTCTTGTGCCATCATATTTTCTGGTGTTGCACAATATTTCTTAGTTGAAGCAAGTGGCCCAATTTCAATCGTTAAATTTTCTGGATCATATGTATAACTGCCAGAATAGTCATTGCAACCTGCACTTCCTTTTACTGTGCCATCATCTTTAAACATCAAACTAACATATGTATCACTTGCTGTACTAACGACACCGCTATTTCCGTTATTGATTGCAGTTACTTCCCAAGATGTACCTGATAGTGTCTTGTCGTCAAATGCTATAAAAACAGCTGTTTTGTTTCCATCATTATCGTATAGTGTTAAATAACCGTCCTGTATCATGTAAGACTTTGTATTTTCAAGTGCCTTATTAAATTCTTGAGCTAGTGCCATATTTTCAGGTATACACGCCATCATGGTTTCTGCTACCTCCCCAAACTCTATTTTTTCACCGTTTAAAGCATATGTTCCGCTGTAATTGTTACAACTGTTGAATCCGCTAAACGCAACATTATTTTCAAAATTTAACGAAACCAGCTGATTCTTTTCTAACTGCTTATCACCTAATTCGATTAATCGCCATGAAGTTTTAGCAAGTGGATTTGATTTATTCATATTTTCATAAGCATTTGAAACTTCTTCCTTCTTATCTGAAACAACCTGCTTGGCAAGTTGTGCATATTGTTCTTGTAGCATTATGTTTGTATGTATTGCGTAAAAGAGAACCCCTAAATTAAATATTAAAATCAATACTAATATAGTTGCCCAATTTCGTGTTTGTTTCTTTTGCTCTTTTGATGTGGTCTTATTATTTTTTTCAGTTGTTTTATTAGTACTATTTTCTAAACTTTTTGTGGTTGCTTTATCTTGCTTTTTAACAGTTTTTTTTGTTGATTTATCAGTTTTTGTTGACTTATTAGAAGCATTTGATTGCTTGGTTGTTTGGGCAGCTTTTTTCTTAGGCATAGTTTTATAATAGCATAAAATAGCAAATTTCAATGATTAATTTGAAATTATAAGTTATTAGAGTTTGAAATGGCGGGTGCTTTAGCACCCGCCATCTTTTGTACATTAACGCTGTGATTATAATATCACATTTTTATTTAACTTCAATTTGCTTTGGTTTAACTTGTTCAGATTTCGGCAATGTCAACATTAATACTCCATCTTTATATTCTGCTTTTGATCTGTCTGCATCTACCAATGTTGGCAAATTGAATGTTTGCTCAAATGATCTTTCTAAACTTCTAAAATAATATTTCTTATCTTTTTCACCTTTTTCTTCGGTTTCTTGTATATTACCACTAATAGATACCATATCGCCTGTTATTTCAATCTTTATATTATCTTTATTTACACCCGGCATTGCCATCTTTATATAAACATTATCTTTATCTTCCCACACATCAGCAAACAAATTCTTTTGAGTTAAGCCTGTACCAAAAAAATCATTCCAGATAGCTGGAAATAAGAATTCATCAAACATACTATTTACTGGTCTAAACTGTACATCCTGAGTTTGTGGTGTTCTCTTGATAATCTTCATATGCACCACCTCCTTTTTTGAAACCTGTGCGTAAAATTCACACAGCTTTCAGTTTAACTATGTAAACTGAAAGAAAGTGCAAAACAGCGAAATTCGTACGAACCTCACGGTAGCTAAACCTCAGTTAGCTACCTACACTTTCACACACAACCAAACGTCAGTTTGGTTACATGCCAGTATTTCTGGCTTATCATAATAGAAAAAATATTTAATTTTTGGAATGTATATATAAGGGTGGCAATGCTAGGCATTGCCACCCAGCACGCAATTTTATAGCATTTATCACCTCATATTAGGAATATCCTAAAACAAAGTGCAAATGCTAAGATGAAAGCAAATTAAGGATGATTAGAGCATAAATGTTGGTGCTCTAAATTATATCTTTTGCTTTCATTATCACTTTACAACACAGAGTGCCAAAATGTCAACACGGATATCTCAACTATAGGCTTTGTTCTGAAAAACTTATTGTTGTACAATGTTTTTATGAATTCCACATATAATTTATGTCATATTTGCATACCTATATCTGATAAACAAGAAAACCACTTGTTAACTAAAATCCAAGTATTGAAAAATTATTATAAAAGCTTTAAGCCAATTGATTCTAAAACTTTTCACATTACCCTATTTTTTATTGGAACACTTAATTCAGCACAAATTAATAAAATAAATGAGGAACTAAAAATTTTAATTCAAGATAATGCTGATTTATTTTCGAAACTAACTATAAATATTAAATCAGTAAGCTATTTCAACAATAAACATTCTATTGTATTATTTGCAGTCGTAAATAATACAAACACACTTATTCAAATAAACAAACTACTTTCATACAAATTTTCGAGATACAATACTGAAAAACAACCGAGGTTTATTCCTCATTTAACACTTGGCAGATTATATAATAAGCTAGATAGACAAAAATTTAAGGGTGAATTTGAACAATTAATATTACCTGTTTTTAATGACTTAGACTTAACATTTAATCCAGAAAAAATAATATTAAGAGGGAGAAATTCAACAAATAATGAACTAACAGATTTGCAAGTTTTTGACTTAATCCTTTAAATTGTTTAAATTTAAAACTGCATTTGAAACGATACTTTGGCACGGAAAAATACTGGAGAAAAATAGCACTCGTAAATGATTTAGATAACAACAAGGAAGATATACTAAAAGATAAAATGAATTTAGTAATACCAAATTATAAGTAGCAACGGACTTAAGATAACGATTATTTCTATAAATAAGAGTTTCTTGTTTTTCAAGTAGAATAGCCAGAATTGTTTGTATTTAGTATCTTTTGTTGGTAATACAGAAACATTTCCAATCTCTGAATTTGTCGGATATAACGAATATAATTTTTCAGAAAACGGATAAAACAACATAATGCCTGAAGTTCGCGCACTTATCCAATCTAAAAATAAATGAACAAGTGCCCCGAAAGTAAAAGCATTAAAATAAATCATACCTGCATAATTTGTAAGGATATATACCAAATAGCTTATTAGAAATAAGAATAACCACAATATCGGTGTGTGAAAAATTGTCCTTCTATGATCTTTCATTTTCTTGCCAAATAAACCATCAATGTCTGGTGCCATAGAACCTAACAATGACGCTACGAGTAAAGGTCTATTATATTCAAACCTACTTGCATATAAAACATAAACCCAAATTCCAGATGAAAGATGTGCAATTGGTGTCATAATAACTTATTTTATCTTAACAGGATTACCTGCTTGTAACAATTCGCCATTTGTAATAATTAATGCCTCGAATTCCCTTAATGCATATGCTTCAATGTTTTTATCATTTGGAATCATCATTTTAATTGAGGGTAATATAACATCTTCAAAATGTGGATATATTTCAAAATCAACAAGCCCAAACGGTTCGTAATTCACTACTTCGGGATCAGGTTCACCTATAAAATTTCTAGCAAAATATGTAGTTTTCGGCATTGCCATTGCACCTGCACTAAATCCTACAAATGGTTTACCAGACTTTAATATATCTAACAGCTCGTTTCTAATATTCGCATCATTTATTGATTTAAGTAATCTTGAAACCACTCCCCCGCTAAAAGATATAACATCACAATCTTTTAATGCTCTTAAAATCAAATCTTTTGGCCATCTCAATACATCAAGTTGCTTTAAATACATATTATTTAAAGTAGTAAACTGTTCTAAATAGTAATAACTCATTTCCATTTTTTCGGTTCCTACACCTGCATTAGGTATTAAAATTATTTTTTTATCGTCTAAATCATCACCGAGTATATTTTCTAAAATAGGTTTTAAAGTTCCGACAAAATTTTCTGATGATAATATAAGGTTTAAGTTTTTATCATCAAGATTTCTTATCTTCGATATTTTAGATTTAGTTGAAAATATTTTATCTAATTCTTCTTTTGTTTTTCG
>CAZDNW010000072.1:0-14465 GCA_964506905.1 uncultured Candidatus Saccharibacteria bacterium | reverse complement strand
GTTATTATAGGAATTTTAGCTGTTGCAGTTTTGTCGGCTATTAATCCTATTGAGCAAATTAACAAGTCAAAAGATGCTGGAATGCGTTCTGATGCTAATGAGTTACTCAATGCATACGAAAGGTATTATACAACCCACCGTAAATATCCTTGGGATAACGGTGGTAGTTGCAGTGAACCAAATGCGACCGTTGCGTCTGACGGCGTTTGCATTGACACATTAGTTAGCAGTGGTGAATTAAAACCAGAATTTGCAGAAAGAAATTCTGTTACGCTTGCAGCAGATGAATCCTCTGATGGCACGGGACTTCTTTATGTAACAGTTGATGAAGATAATCTTATACACATTTGTTTTCAACCTAAATCACTTGCAAATTTAAGTATGACAGAAAACTTAAGATGTAGAGATGGAAGTAAGCCTGCTAATGGCAGTTGCGCAACTGGCCTTGGGGAGCCAGTCTACTTATGTGTACCAGAATAATTAATGTAAAATAAGACAAAACAAAAAAGGTGAAAGGGTATATTATCCCCCTTTCACCTTTTTTTATAATCTCTTATACTCTTTATAATGATGATATACATACTGTTAATAATTTTCATTTTTTTCATTTCTTTATTTATAGGTTCGTTTTTGAATGTTGTTATAGATAGAGTCATAAGAGGCGAACAGTTCATTAAAGGTAGATCTTATTGCGAATCCTGTAAGCACGAACTTGGCACAAAAGATTTAATTCCACTATTTTCTTATATTTTTCTTAAAGGTAAGTGCAGATATTGTGGTGCTCCGATTCCAAAATTATTACCGATAACAGAACTTATAACAGCCCTAACCTACTCTTTTATAACTTACTGGTATTTTTTCTTGTCAGATTTTTCAATTAATAGTTCAGTTTTTAAATTGGAATCATTATTGTTTTTATTGTTTGTATACATATTATTTACGGCTCTAATTTTACTTTTTTTCTCTGATTTAAAATACAAACTTATACCAGATATTTATACAATAATTTTAGCAGTTAATTATATATTTTTTGCCCTTTTTTATTTTATATTCAAACCTGAAATTTATTCATATTCAATATTGTTTACTCCATTATCATCTCACCTCTTTTCTGCTTTAAGTATGCTTGTGTTTTTCGGTTTGTTATACATCCTTTCAAGAAAAAAAGCATTAGGCGAAGGCGATATTTATTTATCTGCAGTATTAGCACTGTATTTACCTTTGGTTTTAAGTATTGTAATGTGGTTTGCCTCATTTTTACTTGGTGCGGGTATTGGTTTGATGTTATTAGTTATATACAAAAAAAACAGAAAATATGCAGTGCCATTTGGGCCATTTCTTATACTTGGGTTTCTTGTTGCATTATTATGGGGAACTCAAATAGTCAACTGGTATATAAGTTTACTTCAGTAACTTACCTTTATTTAATTGTATGATTAGTGATATAATATTATTATGAAAAAGAAATCTGCCCTACCCTTACGAATTAATAACGGATTTACACTTGTTGAGATAATGGTTGTAATAGGAATTATAGCAATTCTAACGGCAGCATTGCTTTCTATGCTAAATCCAGCCAAGCAATTTGCTAGGGCAAGAAATTCCCAAAGAAGAGCCGACATTTCCACAATAGCAACTGCATTAGAACAGTATTACGCTGACAATAATGAATATCCTGAGTCTGATACCATAGACACATTGGGAACGCTATTAACAGGCACATCAGGAACTACAGATGTGTACCTAAAAGTTATGCCAAAGGACCCCAAGTCACCTACAATGAACTATTGTTACAATAATAATCCAGATGAACTATCCACAAACAACTACCAGAACTTTTTACTATGTGCTGAACTTGAAGGTGCAGATAAAGATGAAATTCCAGAATATTATGTTAGTAAAAAAGGTTCCTTAAAGTGTATATCAGATTCAAATAAATATTATTATTGTGTAATGAGTCAATAGAAATTATTTGTACCTGCCTATGATAAAGAATAAAAATCACGCATTTACATTAGTAGAAATGATGATTTCTATTGCTATAATAATGATATTAACTGCTTCCGCAGTTCCTTTTTTCAAGGGGATGTCAAAGAATCAGGAACTTGCACAAGAAGTTGGTAAATTTTACGACACTGTTACTTCAATGCAAATAAAATCAAGATCAGGAATTACACATAACAATCAAAAAGTTTGGTGGGCGGTTGACCCGTGTGCTAATAATGATCCACACTTGTATTATTATGGTCCAGTAACCGTAAACAGTACTAGTGGCTTGTTTAATTGGGACATTTTTTACCATAGTAATAAAATAGTTAAGACACTATCAGACAATGTAAAGTTTTCCAAAGGTGTGTGTGATTCAACCGGTTATCCTATAGCTTTCGAAAGACTTAGTGGAAATTTATATGATTCGAATAAAAAGCCTCTTAATGAAGCCACAATACAATTTTGTTATGTTAAAAATGCAGATGATGAGTGTTCAGATTTAGATGCTGATAAAAAAGTTACAATTAATCAATTTGGTATAACTAAAATAGAAGATGAATAATATGATAAAGAATAACAAAATCTTAAAATATAAAAACAGAAAAAAAGGTCAATCGCTTATTGAAGTTGTATTATCAATTGGAGTACTAGCTATCGTAATAACTGCATTAACAATTTTAAGTACATTCACACTAAAAACTTCTAAATCATCTACAAGTAGATCTGAAGCAGTTAAATTAGCGAATGCAGGTATAGAAGCTGTAAGATATGTTAGAGATGCAGAAGAATGCGGACTTGATGTATTCGCTAAAGATTTCACCTCTACCACTCAAAAAGTATGTTATACAATAAATGTTACTAGTGGTGCTTTATGTGGTGCGCTTGATAAAGATGTTAATTGTGATGGGAATACATTTGAATCATCTGGCCAAGAATACAATAGAAAAATTGAAATTTCAAAATATGATGGAAAATCAGTAGACGATATTATATTGGTAAAGTCAATAGTAACATGGCAAGAGTCTGTTGGTGAAAAAAAAGTTGTGTTAACAAGTGTGTTAGCTGATATTTACAAATAACTATGAAATCTAAGAAAGGATATACATTTGTAGAATTACTTTTAACTATCGGAATTATGGCAATTGTATTGGGTTCTGTTGGTGGAATTCTTATTAGAATTGTTAAGGTAAATCAAAAATCTCGTATGCTAACTGAAATGAATAATAATGCAGATACCGTTTTTAATAGATTCCAAGAAGATTTACGTAAAGCAAGTGATATAAAATGCAATAAACACCTTGACCCAAGTAATTCAAATACCCCGTGTATAGCAGTGGATTATTACTTACAGTATAACCAAGAAAAATCTGAAGAGCTTAGGCATTTAGAATTCGGTTATAAACAAGGAAATGAAAACTGCGAGACTAATGAGCCAAATGGGTACTTTTATTATAAAGAATTTAATACTGCTGATCCAACTGTTAGTGATTCGATTACAAATTACGCAAAAGATTCAGGCGTTAATGTAAAAGATGTGGAATTCGAAATAGGAAATACTGGAAATTCTACGAGTGTTAGTTTAAAATTTAATGTGACACCATCGGTTTGTTTTTCGGGTGCAACAGAAGAATCTAAAGAAAATGTGTCACAATCGTATTCAGGATTTGTAATATCGCGTATTGACTAGTTATAATAAAACAATGAAAAAAAGAAATGGCTACGCCCTACTCTTACTAGTAACTTTAATCTCTGTGATTAGCATTGCAGGTGCTACTTATTACTTAACAAGCAAAAGGTCCAATTTGAAAGATGTTACTACAAATGTTCAAACAGATAATGCTTTAAATTGTGCTGAATCTGGTGTTGATATAGCAGTTGATTGCTTAAATGATGCGATAGCCAACGGTACATGGGAATCCGCTGATTGTACAGTATCCGAATTTACAACATTAGACCCAGCCACATCTGCCGATGACACTACTGTATGTAAATACAAATCAGAGGTAAAAAGTTTAACCGATTCAATTTATTTGCCAATTTTGCAAAAAGATAAAACTGAGGTTATTTTACTAAATGCTGGTGTTAATGACATTGATGGTTTACAGATTTCTTGGAAATCAAAAGATACATTAACGCCAAAAGGAGATGTATTGGAAGTTAATCTTGTCAAAGAAGATTCTAGTTCTTCTAACAAATTACTTTTAGACCAAACAGATTATTCATGTAATTTTACACAGAAAATAGAGTTATCTGGTGTTAATGCCAGTGATTTTGTTCAAGCTACATTAGATGGTGACACTTGTTCTCTTTCCGCTTCCCCTATAGATGTAACTGGATACAAATTTGCTCAAATAACAGCAAGATATAACGATGCAGTTGATGTGAAAATAAATTTAACCGCTACTGCAGGAGAATATCCAGTACAAGGGTATGAAATATCGTCTACTGGAAAACTTGGAGAAGCTGTTAGAGATGTTAAAGCCATATTTTTGTATAGTGCCCGTTACGGTTTGGCGAGGTTAATAAATAATGCGGTTTATGCAAAATCTTATGTTGCAACACAAAGCTCTGGAGGTACTTCTGGCCCATAACCTGCAATTTTCATAACTGTGAAAATTTAAGATACATCTTGTTTGGCATATATACTTGTTTATTCTATAATTAATGTAGCAATTAATGTAATTGTTAGTGAGTGTATTATATATATACTTAATACATAAATTGTGCGAAAATAGTATGAGGTTCGAATTTTATTTTATGCTTTTGAATGATAATTGCTAGTGATTAGTTGTTATCCTGCCATATGGAATTATTAGGTTTAGATGTCGGAACAAGCCACATTAAGGTTGTTTCAATTGATAGAGATAAAAAAAATAAACTAAAAAAATATGCTATTGGTTCTTCTAAAAGCATTTTAAATAAAATACTTTCTGAATCCGAAAGTGATTTAAATGTTTTAGCAAAATCCGTAAAAAATTTCTTATTATCAGAAGAAATCTTTACTAGACAAGCAGTTGGGATTATTCCAGATAACAAGGTATTCACAAAATTAATAAGAATGCCCTATATACAAGGTAAAGAGTTTGATGATGCTGTACACTGGGAAGCAGAAGAACACTTGCCCGAGCGTTTATCTGATGTTTATTTAAAGTATACGGTTATATCAGACAATAAATCATCGGAATCAGGAGGAATTTTAAAGAAATTTACTAAGAATAATGAAGACAATGACGATGGTAACTTGGTAGACGTTCTTTTGGTTGCAGTTCCAAAACATGTAGTAAATAAGTATCTTGGAATTTTAACTAAAGCTGGTTTAGAACCCGTTGGATTAGAACCGGCGTCTACAGCTGTTGTAAGAAGTTTGATATATAACGAAGAAACAGCAAGTATCCCAACTATTATTGCCGATATCGGTTATTCTAATGTTTGCTTCTCCCTTACTGTAGATGGAAATGTTAGATTTGTTCGTACTATAAATTTTGCGATTGCAAGTATGGTAAATATAATTTCAAAAGAACTTGATATGTCTAATACTCAAGCCACAGAATATTTGTACACATATGGAATGAAAGAAACCGAACTAGATGGGAAAATAAGAGCTTTTATCAAACCTGTTGTTGACATAATAATAGAGGAATTAAAAAAATCTATAAACTTTGTTGAAAGAAAGTCGGAACTGATTGGAAAACACCACGATAAAAACAGATCAGTAAAGAGAATTATAGTAAACGGAGGAGGTGCATTAATCCCTGATTTAATTTTTTATTTTGTACAAGAACTTTCTGTAGAAATAGAGGTTGCTAATCCTTGGAATCTAGTAACTATGTCACCAGAGATGCAAAATAGCAAGTTAATAGATTTCGGGCCGTTGTTTTCTACATCAGTAGGAGCTGCACTAAAGAACATTTAATTAAATGTTCTTTAATGGTATAGTTATATATATATTATGTTATCTGCCAGTAGTAATCTAAACCTAATTCCAGACGATGTGTTGCTAGAAAAAAATCGTCGGGTGAAAAAACAAAAAGGTTTAAAGTTCGGTATTTTATTAGTAATAATACTCTCTGTTGTAGGTGTAGGTCTCGTTGTATATAACATTACCCTTCAAAAACAGATTAAATCACTAAAGTCTGAGATAGATTATAAAAATACACAAATAGATAAATTAAAAGAATTTGGAAAGGTTGGTTATAGTTTAGGTATCAGATTGGAAAATGTAAAAAATGTTTTGAAAAAACGGCCAGAATATTCAAACCTAATCCAAGAATTGCAAAAAAGAACGCCTGACAAAGTTAGTGTTAATAGCTATTCATTTAGTGACAATACAATATCAATTAGTGCAGTTGCGAAAGATAATTATACTCCCATTGCAGAATTTCAGGATAATCTATTAAAAGAAAAAAATGAGGGTGTGGATCCAGAGATGACAATTTTTACTGATGTTAAAATAGGATCGGCGAATTATAATAAACAAGATGGTTCCGTATCATTTAAGTTTACAGTTTCATATAATTCAAACGCACTAACAGAAGATGATTTTTAAGAAGAAAAAAGACAACAATAAAAAAACTGAAAATAAGGATGTAAATAAAGTTTTAAATGAGAAAGTAAAAAACAAAAGCGATGACCATGCTAAAGACTCAGGTAATGCAACTAAAAAACTCAAAGTTAATGTACCAGCGAAAAACGATTCGTTAGATTCGGATAAGACTAAAAGTGGTCAAGATAAAGAGAAACCAATAACAAAAGAGGTGTCAAATAAACCAGATAATGTCGCTACTTCTAGTAAATCAACTGACCTACACAGTACTGTAAAGTCAAACGATTTTAATTTCGTAGACGACGATGAGTCTGTTGGTATAAATGAAGAGCCAATAAATGTTAAAGTTAATGATGAAGATGAGACATCTAAAGTAAAGAATACTAATCCAACAAATAATGTCTCAACTAAAGATAATCTTAAAAAAAATGATGTAAAAATTACTGTAACAAATGCAACTGTTCAACAAAAATCATCAACTGAATTGCCACATTTACCTATATCACCAGATAATAACAAGCAAAATGATGCTCACACAAAAGAATCGCATTCAAAAAGTAAGTTTAATTTTGCAACTTCTGGTAATAAATCTAGCAAATCAACAAAATCATTAGGCGTTGCAACAATTAAAGATTATGGTTCGGTTATTTTAATACTAGGCATAGCATTCCTTTTAGGCTTTTTTGTAATAATTCCCCAATACAAAGCATTCGTCGCAAACAAAAAAACTATCACTAAACTTGAAGAAAGATCAATGAGTGTGGGTAATCATTTAAAATATTTACAAAAATTATCTGATTTAGAAGGAGAATTAGAAGAAAACCAAGAACTCTCACGTCAAGCGATACCGAACGAAGAGGATGTCCCATTCTTTTTAAACCAAATTATTAATATAGCAGACATAAGTGGTGTTGACCTTTTAAATTTGTCGTTCGGTGGAATTTCTGATTCCAGCATGGGTAAAGACTTAAAAGCTATAAATGCTAGAGTTGGAGTTGCAGGAACATATGATGAAATTGTTACATTTCTACAAAATCTTGAAAATTCAAGAAAAATACTTTATGCAGATAATATAGGTGTGACTATTACAAAAGATAAAAAAGTTTCATCTAAAAGCGTCTCACCAGATACAGATGAAGAAGATATATCTGCCGAAATTGTGCCTACTTCTGATACATATAAGTTAACCCTTTCGATAACCAGTTATTATATGCCTGATCCTGATACTAATAACTTAACAATTGAAAGGATTACATCACAACCAAATTTTGATGAGGTAATAGAAAAAATTAAAAGCATGAAACATTATGAACCAGCTGAATTTGATATTGAAGTCGGAACATTAAATCCGTTTACACAAGACGAAGAAACGAATGTTAAGATATCTAAGCCAAGCTCACTAGAAGAAAATAATATGAACGAAGATGAATTTGATGGTTTTGGAATAAAAACTGAAGACATTACCCCAGGCACAAATGCTGAAGCTGACGTTAATACCACAAATCAACAAGATGAGAATAACAAATAACAAGATGATACTCAAACATATGAGAATGAAAATGTTATTAATGATAATGAGCAAGCACAGATAAATCAAACGCCTTAATATTTCCTAGAAAAAGTTAAAAAATTTAAGAGAGGAATTAATAAGAAAAACTAGATTTTAGTCTTTAATTCTTATATCAACGTATTTTCCTTCTTTAATAGCTTTAAGTTTAACAATATTTCTGATGCTTTTAATTGTTTTACCGCCCTTTCCAATTACTGTTCCTACATCGTTTTCATCAGCTTGAATATAATATATTACACTATTATATGAAGATTCATCAGAAGAATCACTGGCATTTTCTGTTATTTCAACGGCTTCTGGATTAGATACAATGTTTTTAACAATATATTCTATTAATTCTTTCATTATTTAATACAAATAAATTATATTTACCTTACTTGTCTGTATTTTCTTCTGGCTTATCTTCTTTAGATTCGTCGGTTTTTTCTTCTTTTTTCTCGGTTTTATCAGTGTTTTCAGCATTTCCTTCGTCTTGTGTAGTTTGATTATCGGTGTTTTCTACTTTATCATTTTCTGGTGTTTCATTAGATTCATCTGTTTCATTTTCTTCATCCTTTTTAGCATCTGGGTTGTACGGTTCAAATTTGTAATTTCCACTAATTAGTTTTTTTACAGCTTTTGTTGGTTGAGCACCAACGGATATCCAGTAATCGTATCGCTCTTTTTTATATACCACTTTTTCTGGATCTTCTGTTGGATTGTAGTAGCCAATAATTTCAATAAATTTACCATCTCTTTTGGCTCTACTATCAGCAACAACTATTCTGTATGCTGGTGCGTTTTTTCTTCCTTTTCGTGTTAATCTTATTTTTACCATGACTGCTATTATAAGGTAAGATTAATTAAACTTCAACAACACAAATTTCAGTATACTTTTAACTCAAATCATTCACCCTTTCTAAGGCCTTCTGAGCCGCTTCTCTTTCAGCCTTTCGCTTACTAGACCCTTTACCTTCAGAAATTAAATTATCGCCCAAATAAACGCCTACAGTGAACGTTTTATGATGATCAGGTCCTTCTGATTTCAGCAATTTATAATGAGGTGTAATTCCTAACTTTTCTTGTGTATATTCTTGGTATAAACTTTTTGCATCTTTTAATTTACCACTATTAACAATATCGTCACATTTATAAAATAGCTCCCTAGTTAAATATTCTCTACATACGCCGATACCTCTGTCTAAATAAATTGCACCGAGTACAGCTTCAAATAAGTCGGCTAAGATGTAGTTGCTCGTTTTTACAGTTTCTTTTTCTCCTTTGGAAACCAGTACAAATTTGCTAAAACCTAACCTTTTTGATTCTTCTGCTAATGATTCTGTGTTAACAAGTTTAGATCTTAAATTTGTTAATTGCCCTTCGGGGAATTCCGGGTAGTTTTTATAAATCATTTCGGAAGTTAAAAATTGTAAAACGGCATCACCTAAAAACTCTAATCTTTCATTGGATTCTTTTACAGAATCATCTTTTGTTTCATTTAAATATGATCTATGTGTAAAAGCTGTTGTATATAAATTTATGTCTTTAACCTTAATTTTTAAAATTTTCTCTATATCTTTTTTAAAATTTTTGTTCATTTGTATTAAGTTGTACCTCAAACATAGTGCATACAGTTATTAAGTTTACTGCATATACTATGTTTCAGATATATTATTTTTACTATTATTAAAATCTTGAATAATTCCCGCCAAAATTCCGTTTATGAATTTAGATGACTCATTATCGCCAAATTCTTTTGCAAGTTCAACAGCTTCGTCTACGACCACTTTTTGTGGTGTATCTTTATAATAGATTTCCCAAGTTGCCATTAACAAAATTGACAAATCAATCAAATACATTTGATTAATTTCCCAATCGTTACTATTTTTTGAAATAATCTCTTTTAATTTTTCATTATTTTGTTCAACACCTTTTACAATTTCGTCTAAAAACGCTTTGTTGTAATTAGTTATATTTAAGTTGTGAATTGATGCTTTTTTTGTATCTTCTAATTTAAATTTAGGTGAGTTCTTTTCTCTTAAAAAAGATTCTCTAGAGTATATAAGGCTTAATGCTAACTTACGAGTTTGATGTCTAGGATCATTAGGTGTTTTCATTCTCTACAAAGTATAAAAATGTGAACTAGTAACTAATGCAACGATATAGATTATTCATAATTACCACACTTTGGACACTTTGCGTGTGGTAATTTTTGTGCGCCGCATTTTTTGCATTTAACAGTGCTAACTGTTGTAAGTTTGCGTGTAGATCGTCTTCTTTTAATTTTTCCTTTGGATCTTTTTCTTTTTGGTTCAGCCATAACTTTTACATAATATTATGTTTTCTCAATAAAATCAACAGTTGTAATTCCATACTTTCTAGAATCATATATTTTTAATTTGGAATTCAACTCACTTATATTTGTATTATTTTGACTACTTTTAAAATAAACCGCAATACTGCTATTTTTCATTAATCTATCAAGGTTTTTAAGAACGTGATTTATTGTTAAATTGTAAGGTGCATCTATAAAGACGATGTCGTAATTTGTGGGAATGTTACTTATTCTTGTTTTAATTTCATACTTTCTACTTAAATTAGCTTTTGTATTTTTTTCACTTAAATTTACATTTTCGTCTTTTGTTTTAGAAATATCATTAACAAAATCAGTAGCATCGTATTTAAGTATATTTATATTTAGTTTATCTTCACTTAAATTTTCAGCGTTTTTAATTAATAAATTAATTGCTTCATAATCATTTTCAACAAATGTAGACGAATTAGCTCCCCTGCTCAATGCTTCAAAACCTAAATTTCCGGTTCCTGCGAATAAATCAAGAATATCTGCATTTAAAATTTTATTGCTTAATATAGAGAATACTGCTAACTTAACTCGTTCTCTAACAGGTCTTGTCGCATCAGGTATTAACAATCTTTTGTTTTTATATAAACCAGAGGTTATTCTAACAGTTGCTGGTTTGTTATTTTCTTTTTTTATCATGTATTAATTATTCATAACTGTTTCTATACGGTTCATGTAATCAACAATTTCTGGATATTTATGTCGTTTTGAAAAAACTTCCAATGCCGCTTCTTTAGTTGTTTTAACTAAATTAAAATTAGTTATATCAGCCACTTTAAAGTCTAAATATCCATGTTGTGATTTACCATATATATCTCCTGGTCCTCTTAGTTTCATATCTATTTCTGCTAACTCATTCCCGTTGTGTATTTTTTCTAGGTATTTAAGCCTTGGTGTCTCTTCTTTATTATTTGTTATAAGTATACAATATCCCTGTTCTTTACCTCTTCCAACTCTGCCCCTAAGTTGATGTAATGATGCTAACCCAAACCTTTCTGGACTTTCTATAATCATGATATTTGCAGACTTAATATCAATTCCTGTTTCAATAACAGGAGTAGATACAAGAATGTCGATTCTATGATTATAGAAATCATTTATAACACTATCTTTCTCGGTATTCTTTAATCTGCCATGTAACAACCCTACACTAAATTCATTAAAATATTTGGATACTTCTTTATATGTTTTTTCTGCAGATTTAACATTTTTAAAATCAATATGTTCAGACTCATCAATAAATGGGCAAACAATAAAAACTTGTTGGTTTCCATCTTTTATTTTTTGCTTTATCCAATCATATGAGTTTGTTCTTTTAGATTCGTTAATTACCCAAGTTTTAACAGGTTCTCGTTCTTTTGGCATTTCGTTTATTATTGAAAGTTCTAAATCTCCATAAGTTGCTAATGCTAGACTTCTTGGTATAGGTGTTGCAGTCATTGTTAATAAATTTGGAATTGTTTCGGTTATGTCAGAACTTAAAGTTGCTTCTTCAATTTCTCTAAAATGCTCAACGATTTTAGTTCTTTGTTCAACTCCAAACTTATGTTGTTCATCTATTACAATTAATCCTACATTCGAGAATTTATTTAAGTTATATAAGATTGCGTGTGTACCAATTATTATTGTATTTGATGCTGTTTTGATGTTACTAATTTTTTTCTTTTTATCGTCATCTTTATCTTCTCCACCATCGGTTTTGTTCTTGTTAGTACTTTCACTGCTTTTTGCGTCCTTATAGTACTCGTTACTGGCATTTGAATATAAATTGTCGCCGTTATTAGCGCTATCCCCTGTAATTAAAACAACATCGATATCCATATTAGCTAGTAATTTTGATGTTGTTTCAAAGTGTTGATTAGCTAATACTTGTGTTGGAGCCATTAGTATAGCATTATAACCGCTTTCAATAGTTGCCAATATTGCAAAAATAGCAACTATTGTTTTTCCACTACCAACATCTCCTTGAAGTAGTCTGTTCATTGGTGTGTCGTTAGATAAGTCACTTAAAATTTCATTTATGGCTTTTTCTTGTGCATTAGTTAATGTAAAAGAAAGCGATTTCTTAAATTCATTATAATTTTCAGTCGACAAATTAATAATATGTCCATTATCCTGTTGATTCCATTCGTGTCTAAGTTTAATGCCTCTAAAGTGAAACCAAAACAATTCCTCAAATTCTAACCTATTGCGGGCTTTTTTTACCATGTCAAAATTAGTTGGAAAATGAATCATTTGAAATGCAAATTTTCTATCCAGCAAATTATAGTTATCAATAATTTCGTTTGGCAGAATTTCTGGTATTTCAATAGAATTATCTTCTAAAATCAATCTTATTTTTTGTCTTAACCATTTTGAAGTAAGTCCGTCTGTTACAGAATATATGGGAACAAGCCCACCAGTATGAACTAATTTACCATTCTTTACAATTTCCCATTGTGGGCTAACAAATTGTGGCTTTTTCTGTTTTTGATCAAGCTTGCCGGATACAGCAATTGTATCTCCTATTTTAATAGCTCTTTTAATATAATGTTGATTAAACCAAATTATATCTAGTTTACCAGTGTCGTCTTGAATTACCGCTTTAGTTAGGCGTTTCCCATTTCTAGTATATATATTATCGATTTTTAATACTGACCCAACTACGGTTGCATTTTCTGTTGTTAAAATTAAATCCTTTATTTTTTTTATTTGTGAGAAATCATCGTATCTATAAGGAATATGCAATAATAAATCCTCAATAGAAAATACACCAATTGAATTTAGTAATTTAGCGTATTTAGGGCCAATTCCCGATATATTTGTAACTGAATCGTAAATAGTCATTCTACATCATAAAAGGTAGAATTGTTGCTAATACCATTGCTACAATAACCACTGCGACCACTATTATTTGTATTACCTTTTTATGCTTATTAATAAAACTAATCATAATTATTAGTAGCTACTAAACTCTTAAGTTTGTAAATTTAAACTTATTAAATATAATTTGCAAACAAATATTATCTTGTAACTTTAAAACTTTCAACCTGTTCTTTTAATTTTTTGGCGTTCTCATCTTCCTCAAAATGCTTTCTAACAGGATCTAACATATCATTGATATATTTAGCAACAGCAAGTTTAAGATCTAATGGAAACAACTTTTTTTCCGCAAAATCCCGTTCTAATTCCCCATAAGATTTATATAATACATCACCACCATATTTTTCTGGTCTTTCTATTAATAATTCATCATATTTATTAAAAATTAAGTATTTAGAATATTCTAATATTGGATTTTCTTCTACCACGCCTTCAGGACACCATGCTTTTTTAATTTTTCTATTAACAGTTTCTTCGTCATCAGTCATAAAGATTGAACTATCTGGTATTGACTTACTCATTTTCATCCTTATAGCACGGTCTACAACACTTTCATTTTCAGTACCCTCTTTTGGTGGAAGTAAGCCTAATAACATTTTATGACTAACAACAACTGGTTTTTTATAACCAATTTCAGGTGCTATTTCCCTTGCTAACATATTGACCTTTCTCTGGTCCATACCTAATTGTGCTACATCGACATTCAATTTAAAAATATCTGTTACTTGCATTAAAGGATAAATAATTTGAGATGCTGTTAATGTATCTTTTTCTGAGCGTCCCATTATTTGAACAGTTCTTAAAACTCTTGGTAGATTAACCTTAGTTGCAATTTCCATAACCAAATCCCAATATCCTGGTTCTTTTACCAAATCATCTGCCCATACAAATTCAACCTTATCTAAATTCATTCCGCTTGCTTTCCATACCTCAATAAAATACTTGCCAGCAATCCTTATTTTTTCAATATCACCACCATATTTAAGATTTGCTTTGGCATGCCAATCAGCAACCAAAATCTTAAACCTAAACCCAGCTTCAATCATTTTGTTTATATTAATGGCTCGCATTATACCCTGCGGTAAATGAATAATACCGCTCGGTTCAAAGCCATCGTATGCAAGAAGCTCTTTGTCTTGAGTTAATAAGTCTATAATTTC
>CAZDNW010000071.1:0-1521 GCA_964506905.1 uncultured Candidatus Saccharibacteria bacterium | reverse complement strand
TTTTCCTGTATTAAAATGAACCCAATCTAAATACTGCCTTTCATACCCTGACAAAACCAAATTAAACCTGTTGGTTTCATTTACATTTTTATACTTTTCTAAAAATATCTGTAAGATTTCCTCTAAATTATTTAGATCATATTCAACAACTTCTAGAATTGGCGAATCTATACCGTGTATAAACATCTGATTGAATTCCCTGCAACGATATGTGGAAAGATAATAAATATTGGATACCTTTTGTTTTGAATGAGATATCTTTTAAATTAATGTTTATCTATGATGAAAATGGCGAGATTGCTGAGGTTGTGGATTTAAGGTTTTAATCGTTTATATTTACATGCCCTTCATCAATTCTTAACAATATTGCACCAAAAATTATTACTGCCCCTATCATAATAAATGCATAGGAGAAATGAATGTCTGCTACTTTTCCAACAATTAATCTAAAAAACACTGCATATAAACTAGATACCATTGATATTAAAGACAATACGGTAGCCCTATTATAACTTTTGATGTGTATATTTTTATATTCTGAAAATAGTGGGCTTCTTATACTAGATACTGATCTTAAAGTTATGAATAGTAAAACCGATGCAATTGGATGAATTATAAAACCCATTAATACATATAAAATACCAGGTAAGATTGTTGCCAAAAATACCGCCCTTTTCATTCCCAAAAGTTCTTCAACTTTGTATGCATACTTAGAAAACAAAGCTGCAAGAAGAACACTTATTGAAAATATGATTCCAAAATATGTAATTTCTACATTGGCTTCTTTAAAATATGGTTGGTAAAGATAGTTTAATATATGCAAAACCGGACTCGTTAGAATTCCCAATAACATTATGCGTTTTAATGATTTGTTTTCTCTTAATAGTTTTGTTCCATCTTTTACTAATTCAAACGGATTAACTTCTTCAATGTGTTTTTCTTCGGTATCTTTTAACATTAAGGCAAAAATACCGCCAATTATTAAGGTTATCATTGTAAGTATTATGAGGAATTCAAACTGTCTGCTTTGTAAATCTTTTGCGATAAAACTTCCTATTATTGGGGCAACCACTAAAGCTATCAATGACGCTGAATTATAGGTTCCCATTGCTTTTTTCATATCTTTTTCACGATTTTCGGATTTAAGATAATCATACATTATTGCTTCTACGGTTCCTGACAAAAATGCTAACGAGATTCCAAATAATACTGTGCTAATAAGAAAGAAGGTATAGTCATAAGCGAAAAAGAAGATAAATTCACTTAAAATTTGCAATACAACACATGCTACTAAAGAAAATTTTCTGCCAAACTTATCTGCTAATGCACCTGTAGGAACTTCAAATGCTAGTTTTGTCAGCATAAGTACAGATTCCAAAATCATTATTTGAAAGAAATTTACACCTCTGTCATCATAAAAGAATACAATTACGGGGCTTAAAAAGTATAAGTTTACAAAGAAATTCATTAAACTTAGTTTTGTTACTTCGTTAAATTTCATAGGGTAATTGTAGCACTAAA
>CAZDNW010000070.1:0-14132 GCA_964506905.1 uncultured Candidatus Saccharibacteria bacterium | reverse complement strand
ATGTTTTAAAGCTTCATCTATATCTTTACCTTTTAATTCTTTGTAACTTTTTGCTATTACAATATTCGTTGAAGCACCGACATTGTCAATAAATTCTTCCGCTATCTGTTCGGGACCACAAGGTTTAAAATAGTTATCATTAACTTGTTATATTTTTTATGAATTTCTATTGCACGATTACGCATGGTTAATATTTTTTTGAATTCCATATTACTAATGACTAATTAAACATTGCTATTAATAAACAAGGATATCTTGTAGATATCCTCGTTTGAAACAATATTTTTTATTTTTTTGAAATTGCTAATCACCTGTCCACTCTTTGATTTTCTCTCCTGTTGTAGCATTAATTGATACCCACTTATTTTCTATTGTTTTCGGCTTATTACATTTAATTGTCCATCCGTCTGAACTTAAACCCATCCAATAACTTTCACACTCAACATCTTTAAAGCTCTCAATTGCGTTTTTCATTACTTTATCAGAATCTAACCATGTATCTGTTATTGCTGTTAAACTTGTGGGCCCTCCTTCATCATCTCTTTTAAATTTCCCATCAATCACATAAATTGAATAACTTTTATTTTTACTAGGTGAATAATATTTAACTTTCCAAGAATCAGATGTTCCGTCAGTTTTAGATGTTTCTGCGTAGTTTGTTATTTCAATAAATGTTGCATCGTTTGCCCATTTCTTAGCATATGATTTAGAAATTTCATATGCTTTTTGAGCAGTTATATATACATCTTTAGTTGGGTTTTTCTTCTCGTTTTCAATTGTTTTTTCTGCTTTTTTTACAATTTCATCTGAAGGTGTTTTATCGTTTTGTTTATAAAAGTAAATTCCGCCAAAAAGAAGAGTGGCACCTATAACAACACCTAATACAATTTGTGTATTTTTGGTCATTGTTAATCACCTCCTTTTAAAATAAATTTAGTACTAGATGGAATTCTTGGCAAGTGTTCTATAGTCGTGTAATATTACAGAAGTATAATGTGTTAATTTGGAGGGATGCGAGAGTGGCCTAATCGGCTCGCTTGGAAAGCGACGCGTGGGAAACCACACGGGGGTTCGAATCCCCCTCCCTCCGCCATAATTTAATTTGATAAATGAAATAATAATAGGACATCCATTTGCAGATTCTCATTATTTTATGATTTTGATACATAATGGAAATTTTTGTTTTCAACTTTTCTTTTATTTAGGCTATTTCTTTTTATCTATTTTGTCTAATTTTAATATTTTTACGCCAAAGTAAACAACGAGGGCTATTATAATAAAATCAATTAATGCACTTATAAAGTTACCAATCAAAATGTTTATGTTACCGAAATGAATGACAGCTGTTTCCAAACCACCAGCCACACCTAAAATTGGTCCAATAATTGGATTAATTATATCTTGCACCAGTGAGTTTACTACTTTTGTTACTGCACCGCCTAATATAAAACCAATAGCAAGGGTAACTACTCCTTGTTCTCTAATAAACTCAAAAAATTCTTGAATTGTTTGTTTCATAATAATATTTACAAACTAATTATTATGGTAATTTTATCATCTTGAGCTTTAAGTGCAACATTCTTTAATTATGTATTTGTATTATTTGAATAGCGTGATTAAAAGCCATTGAACTAGTTTTTATGTAAGGTTACAATTAGTCTATGAATAAACTAATAGAAATACTTCAACGCCTAGGAATGTTAAGATATAGTGGATACAAGCATAAAGGTGATGCTGGTGAACTTTCTAAAAAAGAAGTTATTACAGGTGGGTTATATAAATCCCAAAATGATATAACAAAAGACGTTAAAAGAGATAAAAAGAAAAAAAATAATTAAATATTATAAAAGTTTGATATTGCTGTTACAAACGGGGCAGACACAACTATCAATAACAAAACTGTTTATGAATTAATTGATTTATGGAAGTCTCACGGAGCAAATGTTATAACATTTGAATTTGATAAAAATTATAATTACCCACACGACATAATTGATCCTCATTATCTTAAAGATGCAAATAATGTAATTTATCCCAAATTGTATGAACTGCTTGGCGACTAGTGTGACGCTATTAGTTATATTTCGTTACCACATTCATGAACAAATACATTTATCCAACAATTTTTGTAACAGGCGGATTTGTAAGTGCAATTATATATAATTTAATTGGATCATATGTAGACGAAAACGGAATGTTGCACGAACCATTCTTCTTAATTCCGCTAGGATATTTATTTGCATTTATTGGTTTAATTTTGTTTATAGTATTTTTTGTATACGACCAAATAAAAAAATAATGATATCATTTAATAGATGCAACTTCTGCCTTTTAACAAAGCGATAAAAATTCTCTTAGTTACTAATTCAATGGTTTTAATGGCTGGTGCTATGCTTGGCCCGATTTATGCGTTATTTGTTAAAGATGTAGGCGGAGATTTATTAGATGCAAGTATTGCAGGTGCTATCTTTGCGTTTTTTGCCGGTATTACTACACTAATTTCTGGAAGATACAGCGATAAAATAAAAGAAAACGAGTTAATAATTGTTTTAGGGTATGTGATTATGGGAATAGGGTTTTTACTTTATATTGGTGTACATTCTATATATTATTTATTTTTCGTACAAGCTTTAATAGGAATTGGTGAAGCAGTTTATTCGCCGGCTTTTGATGCTGTTTATTCTAAGCATTTAGATAAAAAGAAAGAAGGTATTCAATGGGGTGCTTGGGAATCAATGTATTATTTTACCGCAGCAATTGGTGCATTTGTTGGGGGAATATTAGTTACATTGCTTGGGTTTAATTTTCTGTTTGTTGTTATGAGTTTGCTTTGTTTTTCAAGTGCAATATATATTTACCATTTAAATAGAAAAGTATTGTGAATAAATGAACTTGCAAATTTAGATGATATACTAAATTTAGTAGTGTTTAGTTTATACCAATTATGGAAAAGTCATCAAAGTTAGTGCTAGCATTAGTTGTTATATTTGCAGTTGTTGCGAGCATTATTGCATTAAGAATATTTACATGTCCTGAATATGTTAATTGTATGCCAGGTCCAGATGTAGAAAAGACTTGTCATGTACCCTTTGGTTGTGGGTCTGTAACAAAAATTGCTCATTAAATTTAGTTGAATAGTTAACTTATATTTATGAATTTACAAAAAAAAGTAATTGTAATTACAGGTGCTGGTAGTGGTATAGGAAAAGAGATTGCACTAAGATTATCCAAAGAAAAGGCAAAGCTAGCATTAATTTCGTTACACGAAGAAAAATTAAATGAAGTTGCCAAAGAATGTAAAGATTATGGAGCTGTTGATGTTAAAATTTATGCGGTTGATATAACAGATACTTCTAAATTAGAAGATACCGCTTTTAACATTTTGTCCGATTTCAAACATGTTGATGTATTAATTAATAATGCTGGTGTTTGGCAAAAGTTACAACCCTTTTACGAAATAGATAGTAAAACCATAAATAGGGTTATCAATACAAACTTATCTGCACTAATTCATATGACTAGATTGTTTATAGACACGCTTATGGATAGAGATGAAGCTGCTATAATTAATATTTCTTCAAAATCAGGAGTTACTGTACAACCCGGTCAATCAGTTTATTCAGCAAGTAAATATGGTGTTCGTGGTTTCACAGATGTATTAAGAGTAGATTTAAAAGATACTAATGTAAGAGTTACTGGAATATATCAAGGTGGAACAAATACAAAATTATTTGAAAAAGCAGGTGAAAATATAATTACCGATAATTTTATAAATCCATCTGATTTAGCTGATGTTGTTGCGTATATACTAAAACAACCTCCAAACATTTGGATAAATGATATTAGAATTGATTATTAATTTAATATATAAATGGTGCGTGTTTTCTATCTCTCTTGTATAATGCAATTATGATTTTCGAGGAAATAAAACTTATTCAAAATATTTTAAATAAAACACTTGAAAAATATGGTATAGAAAAAGCAAAATTCTCTGTGGATATTCCAACGCAAAAGGGTGTTGGAGATTTAACAACAAATGTAGCTTTAACAACTTTTAAAGATTTTAAAAAATCTAATCCAGAAAGTAGAGTGAATTCCCCATTAGAGTACGCAAGTTTAATATTAAAAGAAACCGAACAAGATTTACTTAATTTAAAACATGACTCTGTAAAAATATTCTCAAAAATAGATGTAGCAAAACCTGCGTTTATAAATGTTTACCTTACTGACGAAATGTTACTTTTAGAAACCTTGCAGGTTTCATCTAAGGGTGTAGATGTAACCCCCCCCAATTTCAAATCTAAAAAGTATCTTGTTGAATATTCATCACCAAATATTGCGAAACCTTTTACAATAGGGCATTTTAGAACGACTATAATAGGACATGCAATCGCCAATTTGCTTGAAACAGTTGGAAACACAGTATATAGAGACAATCATTTAGGTGATTGGGGAACTCAGTTCGGTAAATTGATATATGCTATTAAGACCTGGGGTAATGAACAAGAGATTGAGAACTCAGAAAGACCTGTTAAATTACTCGTGGATTTGTATATTAAATTTCACGATGAGGCAAAAAAGAATCCTGAGCTAGAAAATAAGGGTAGAGAGTGGTTTACCAAATTAGAACAAGGTGATAAAGAAGTAATTAGGTTGTGGAAAAAATGTATCGAATGGTCAATAAAAGAATTTGATCAAACATATAAAAAATTAGGTGTTTATTTTACAGAAAATGATGGTAGGGGTTATGGAGAATCATACTTTATTTCTAAAGTTCCAGAAGTTCTAAAGGAATTAGAAGATAAAAATTTACTTACAGAAAGTGAAGGAGCAAAGCTTGTATTTTTTGACAATGATGAACTTCCACCTTTTATGGTTTTAAAAAAAGACGGGTCAACATTATACAGTACACGAGATTTAGCTACCGACAAATTTAGAAAAGAAAAACACGGTGATGATATAACCATAATAAACGAAGTAGGTGCTGAACAAAAGCTATATTTTAGACAGTTATTTAAAGTTGAAGAAATGCTTGGGTGGTTTACAAAAGGTCAAAGAATACATGTATGGCACGGTATGTTTAAGTTAAAAGAAGGTAAAATGTCAACGCGTGAAGGCAATGTTGTTTGGCTAGATGATGTCTTAAATGAAGCATTTGTAAGAGTGAAAGAAATGAGTTCTGATTTAAATGATAACGAGATTTGGAAAATTGCGGTTGGTGCATTAAAATGGAACGATTTTAAAAGACGCAGACGAATAGATACTGTTTTTGATTGGAATGAGATTTTAAATATAAAAGGAAATTCGGGGCCATATATTCAGTATACATATGTGAGAAGTATTAGCGTTTTGAAAAATGCAAAAGAGGTGTTAAGTTTAGATATGCATGACAGGCAATTTGCCGATACAAAAGCCACCGAATTATTACAAAGATCATTGGGTTCTAAATTTACCAATTTAGAGAAAGAACTCATGCGTTATATTATGATGTATCCAGTTGTTGTAAATAAGAGTATTGATGATTTAGAATTAACGCCTATAGCTACTTATTTGTATGAGTGTGCACAACTATTTAATCAATATTATGCTAAACAAAAATTGGTAGATGAGGGTGTAGATTCTACTCAAGCATTGGTTAGGTTAAATATTGTTAACGCAGTAGCCATTATTATCAAACATGGTTTGAATATTTTGGGTATTGATACTGTGGAGAAAATGTAAAAGTTTATTCACATAAGTTCATGATTTATGGTATTGTAGTATATTAGTAAAAGTAGTTATGTAAGAATTTCTTTAGATTTTTGAAGAAATTTTTGCGGTTATAGTATTATGAATAAATTTGTTATTCCTGTAGCGGTTGCTGTTGCCGTACTAACAGTTGGTGGATTATTTTATGTAAAAGGCAATCCTTTGCAAAAGACGAGTGATGTTGCAAAAAAAGGTATAAGTGACAAATCGAATGCCCGTGATATTAGCGATAGCATGATGATAAAGGGAAAGGCATTAAAATGTGAGTTCAAATCAGAGGAAGATAATGGTGTTGCAACTGGAGTCGTGTATACAGATGGTAAAAAGAAAGTGTATTCTGAAGTAACGGCTAATTACAACGGACAATCAGTTAAAATATATTCATTAATGGATGGTGATTGGTTATATACATGGCGTAGCGATAGCAACAAAGGTACAAAGGCAAACTTAAATGAAATAAAAGATGATGAAACTAATGATTACATGGCGGAATCAGATTTTATTAGCGAAGAAGATCCTTCAAGTGCGTTGGAAAACGATGATAAGTACACCTGTTCGAAGTGGAAGGTTAATTCAAAATTGTTTAAGGTACCGAGTGATATTGAATTTACGAGCATTGAGGAAATGATGGATAATTACAAAGATATGTTTAAAGTGCAGGACACTGATTATACAGAAAAAGACATACTAAAAGATCTTGATGCCGAGAAACTATGTGATACTTTACCCACTGATAAAAAGGCAGAATGTCTTGAAAATCTAAAAGACGTAATGGGTAATTAGTTATAGTTTTTGTTGGTAAATAAGCAGAACGGGCGTGGTTGTATAACCACGCCCGTTTTAAATTCCCATATGCAATCTGCTTATATTTGCTTATAGTTGATGTAGTGCTTTTTCAATTTGAGTTTGAAGTTGATTGTAATTATCCCGCCCCTCATGTTTATATACAATCGTGCCATCTTTTCCTATTACATATATGGTAGGCCAGTATTTGTTTTTGTAGGTTTTCCATACTTTATAGTCATTATCAACTCCTACTGGGTAATCAATCTTGTATCTTCGAATTGCATTTTTAAGTCGGTTGCTGTTTTTTTCTGGTTTAAATTCTGGTGTATGAATTCCCAATACAACTAAACCATCATCAGAATACATCGCTTTATACTTTTTTAAATGTGGAATTACATCGACACAGTTAACACAATCCATTGACCAAAATTCTAAAACGACAACCTTGCCGTTTAAATCATTTAATGAATATTCTTTATCGGTATTTAGCCATTCTGTAAGCCCTGTTAGTTCTGGTGCTTTATTACCAACCTCTAATGGTTTACCAGAAGATACTAAATCTTTATTGGTTGCCTCACATCTTCCTTGATCGGCTCTACATACAACGGATTGTTCTTCTTCGTTTAGAGTTTTATGTATTTCTTCTAGTTCTTTTTCTACTATCTTATTATTTTCTATAACACGAGTAACTTCTGACAGTTGTGGAAATATCTTATATATTTGTGATTGCAATATTAAATCGAAATTAGTTGCAATAGAAATTGAAATCAAAACTATAATTACACCAAATACCTTTTGGATTTGTCCTGTGTGCTTTGAAATTGATTTTGTTTTGTTTGTTATTTTATTTCCAAATAATGCAAGCAAGAATAATGGAATTGCTAATCCCAATGTAAACGCACCTATCATTATAAATATCGTTGTGTTTAAAATTTGCGTTGATGCAAGTGTTGCAATAGTTGCAAGTATTGGACCTGCACATGGTGTCCAAACAACTCCTAATGCTAAACCTGTAACTAATCCCGCCCATAAACCTTCTGAATTGCTATTTGTATAATGTGAAAATTTTGAACTCAGTTTGCTAACACCAGATTCAAACCACGCCATAATTTTGGGGACAATTAGTGAGATTCCTAGAAATAATAAAATTGCTACTGCAATATATCTAAATATGATTGGATCAAAGCTAAATATTTTTAATAAATATGATACTAATAATGTTAATATGGCAAAACTTATTGATACACCAATTGCAATGCCGATTGGCTTTTTCTTACCGCCTGATGCAGTGATAAATATGATTGGTAATATTGGCCATATACATGGTGATAAAATGGTTGTTAATCCAGCCAAAAAAGTAAATAAATAAAGTAATATCATAATTAATTGCCTTAATACGATTTGGGCATACTAATAGCGTACTTAAGTGATATCTGTGTGTCAAGAAAAGAGTTTGTTTGATTTTATTAGTCGTGTATTATTTATAACTATGAATTCAAAAAAGTATTATATTCAAACATACGGATGCCAAGCAAATATTAAAGATAGTCAGATAATGGCTGGTGTTTTAGAAGCATTGGGTTTTGAAAAAACTAATCAATATTTTGACGCAGATATAGTTATTATCAATACTTGTTCTGTTAGACAAAAGGCAGAAGATAAAATTTATGGGTGGGGTGTTAAGTTTCCTAAAAATTCCCAAAAACTTTCAAAAAAACAAAAAGCTGAAGAACAGAAAACTAGTGGTAAAACAAAAAGACCAATTGTTTTTGTAACAGGTTGTATGATTGGAAGTGCAAAAGGGGAAAGGCAAAGAATCATACTAAATAAATTAGAGAAAAAATTATCTTGGGCTGATTATTTATTAGCTCCCGAAGAAGAATATAGAATTCCAAATATACTTGTAAAAGAAGGTTTAGTAGATGAGTGGACAGCTAAGGCACTTAATTTAAACAGATTAGTTGATGATGTTAAATATAATCCAGAATTAGATAATGAAACGGAATGGGCTTATGTAAATATTTCAACTGGATGTGATAATTTTTGCACTTATTGTGTTGTGCCATATTCTAGGGGTAAAGAAATAAGTAGAGGTAAAAACGATATTTTAGACGAAATAAATCACCTTGTAGAAAAAGGTTATAAAAACATAATGCTTGTTGGTCAAAATGTAAATTCTTGGGGGTTAGATCACAAAACGAAATTTGAATTAAGAGCAGGTTCAAAACATAAGATTCCGTTTGCTCAATTATTAAGAGATGTACATTCAATTGATGGTGTTGAGAAAATTAATTTCATTTCATCAAACCCATTTGATTTCACTCAAGATTTAGTAGAAACATTGGCTTTACCTAAAATTGATAAATATTTACATATAGCAGTGCAAAGTGGAGATAACGAAATATTAAAGAAAATGAATCGCCGTCATACTGTTGAAGAATTTAAAAATTTAATCGCTGATATACGAAAGGTTGTGCCGGACATGAAATTTGGTACAGATATTATAGTAGGGTTTCCTTCTGAAACCGAAGATCAATTTATGAAAACTGTAGAACTTATAAAAGAAATAAAGTTTAGTGTAGCGTATATTGCAATGTATTCCCCGCGAGAAGGAACTATTGCAGAAAGAAAAATGAAAGACGATGTACCACTAAAAGAGAAAAAAAGACGACATGCATATATAACAAAAGTTTTTAATGAAAATAAACCAAGTTAATAAAAGTAAGTGTATTTGCCGAAAATATATTATGTGTTACATTTAAATTATGAGGAAACCACCCGTTTTTGTCATATTCGGGCCTACCTCTTCAGGTAAAACCTCTTTAGCATTAAAACTTTCTAAAGCCCTTAATGGAGTAATAATTTCTGCAGATTCAAGGCAGGTTTATAAAGAAATGGATATTGGCACCGGTAAAGTGCCAATTAAAACCAACTATAAAATAACTAAACTAGATGGTAAATGGGAAATTGATGGTGTAGATATATATGGGTATGATATTGTTTTTCCTAACGAATATTTTTCTGCTTATGATTTTTATAAATACGCATCAGATGTAATTGAAGTTGAAAACTTAAAAAACAAAACTATATTTTTAGTTGGAGGGACAGGATTTTATTTAGATGTTGTCACTGGCAGGTCGCCAATGTCTGGAGTAGAACCAGATCAAGAACTTAGAAAACAATTAAACCTAAAAAGTACAGAAGAACTGTATGTAATATTAAAGCGTTCTAACAAAAAATTAGCAGAAAAGGTTGATAAGGATAACAGAAATAGAATAATTCGAGCAATAGAAATTGCAAGCTCGTTTTCTAATATAAAATCTTACAAACAAAAAGAAGTAAAGAGCAAGTTGGTTGATAATTTTGAGTTTATACATATAGGTTTAACGGCTTCCAGAAATGATTTATATAATCGGGTTGATTTATGGTTAGATGAAATTTGGAAAGGTGGTCTTATAGAAGAAACTAAGTTTTTAATGAACAAGTATGGTGAAATTGATAAGTTAAGCGGGTTGGTTTATAGAAGTGCGGTTGAATTCCTCGCACAAAAAGAAATAGAAGAGAATGCAAAACAAAAAGCAAAATATGATCTACACAAATATATTAGACGACAAGAAACATGGTTTAAGAAATATGATGATGCCAAAATTTTTGATACCACTGATAAAAACTATTACAGAGAAGTGTTAAATCTGATACAATCTAAGTATAATCATGAGTGATAAAAATATCGTAATATCAACAAAAAGTATAATTATATTTTTCGTAATTTTATTTGTTTTCTGGGTATTGTGGTTAATAAAAGGGGTTATAATTACACTATTTATTGCAATTATTTTAGCTTTGGCTCTTGAACCAGCAGTAAAGTGGTTTACAAGAAAAAAAGTGCCTCATGCGTTAGCGGTATTTTTAATAATATTCTTGTTTTTGGGTGTAATCCTAGGGTTAGCTAGTTTTGCAATATCTCCATTAATTGTTCAAACAAAAGTTTTGATACAAAATTTACCTATATATATTGATTCACTATTTAATATGCCTGGTGCTGAAGAGTATGCCAAAAGGTTTAATGATGCATTATTTCAGCAAATTAGCCAAGCATCTGGCAATGTTGTAACAGCAACAATGGGTGCGTTTTCAAGCGCATTATCAATTGTTGTGCTTTTGGCCTTTACAGTTTATTTGCTAATAGATTTTGATTCGTTCAGAGAATTTGCGTTATCATTTGCACCTAAAAATAAAAAATCAGATTTACGCGAGTTAGTAAGAACTATTGAAGTTCAACTTGGATCATGGTTAAGGGCACAAGCATTTTTGATGTTTATAATTGGTACCGCTACTTATATTGGGTTGACTATATTGGGGATAGATTACGCACTAGCTTTGGCAGTACTTGCTGGATTACTAGAAATAATACCGATTATCGGGCCAATCACTGCTGTAATTCCAGCGGCAATAATCGGGTTTAGTATTTCACCGTTAATGGGTTTTGCAGTAATCGGTTTGTACATACTTATTCAACAATTAGAAAATAACTTGATAGTTCCTAAAGTTATGCAAAAGTCAGTTGGTTTTAATCCATTGTTTACAATTATTATTTTATTAATAGGTTCTAAACTGATGGGAGTTATTGGAGTATTAATTGCGATTCCAACAACAATTGTATTTTTTGAAGTTATTAAATATTTATTAAATCTTGATATTCAATATTTCGAAAGATTTGGCGTTCAAAAAGGAAAAAGAGAGAACATACTTCGTAAATTAAACCTTTTTAAAGAAGAGGTTACTTTAGGACCTGATGAAGATTAAATAGATAAGACTGTAACATGATGAGAATAGGGTGCTATTCATTTATTTTACTGTACCCAATCACCACGAACCGCTGGATAATATATAACAATATCTCCTAATTCGTCATTAGGACCCATATTTGGTTGAGCAAATTTACCTTCAAATACATAAATAGGTTGTAAAAACTTTGTGTCTTCAGAATATTCCTCTGGTTCATAATAAGCAAGATAAATATCTCTAATTTCAATTCTTGTAACCTCAACATTATTTATATAATCATAGTAATCGCTATTACTCGGCTTTATGTAAGCTATAACCCCATTACCTTGTGTTATTGTGTTCCATACATTTGCAATATTAGATAAATAATAGTCAGAAGGATTTTCACGATCAAACTTCCAATAAGTATAATTGATTATTGGAAATTTATAGACATCTTCTTGGTTAGTAACAAAAAAACTTACCAACGAATTTTTAGGATTCGGCCCCAGTATAGGATATGATTCCACAAGCTCATTTTTTCTGCCACGCTTTTTGTATATATTTAAGTACCTATTTATATCAACTTTCATCATCTTTACCTGCCCCGGGTCTAGTTTTTCTTCTTTCAAACTTCCTAAAATAATTTTAGTTGGCACAGTTGTAGTTTGCATAGAATTTAAGTCTGTGTCATCTAGAAGAGCTTTTGATTTTATAAATTGAGTTACCATATCAATAGCGTCTTCTTCTGTAATTGTTGGTTCATTAGATAATGCACTTCCTAATGTTACAAGCTGAGTTTTTAATGTGAAGTTTTCAGTAACAGCATTTGCAACCATTGATCTGTTATTTGTACCATCTATCCAAACAAATTCTGACGCAGAATTTTTTGTGTAATCGTCAGTAAAATATAAATCCTGTGCCAATTGTTTAATATTTCTTTCAGATAGCAATGTTGGTTCTGGTGATATGATTTGATATATATTTATTCTATCTGGAAATGCTGGTAATCCTCCATCTATTGTGTCTAAAATATAGGATGGTTGACCCTCTATTGTTATAGATTTCATTTTAAGTCTTGGTAATGGTCCAAATGACGCGGCAGGCTCAACTGCCTCAGGTGGTAAAATCGCGTAATAAAGTGATTTTGCGCCTAAATAAGAAAACTTTGCCGCGTAATAAAAAGCTGTTAATGCTATTACAAGTACAAGAACCTTCTTAATGGCAGATTGAGTTTCAGTAAGATTCATATATTAAGTATAAAGGTATTATCGTGTATAATCAATTAAGATTATGACTAATTTAACAAAAAACACCAATAAAAATGTTAAGGGGAATTCAACCAATAATCCCAACAATAATGTAAGAACCCGATTAGCACCTAGTCCAACAGGTTTTGCTCATTTAGGAACAATATATCAAGCAATGATTGATAAAGTTTGGGCAGAAAAAAATAAAGGGCAATTTGTATTAAGAATAGAAGATACAGATAGAAATAGGTTTGTAGAAGGAGCAGAAGAAGTTATATACGAAGCATTAAATTGGTTCAAGCTAGTTCCTGATGAAAGTCCAATACACGGAGGTGATTATGGTCCGTATAGACAATCTGAAAGATTGGACATTTATAAAAGATACGCACAAAAATTAATTGATGAAGACAAGGCATATTATTGCTTCTGTTCAAAAGAAAGGCTTGATGAAGTACGAAAAAAACAACAAAAAGAAGGTAAACAACCAATGTATGATAAACATTGCAGATATCTATCTGAAGAAGAAATACAAAAAAATTTAGATTCTGGTAAACCCTATGTAATAAGAATGAAAATTCCAGAAAACGAAACAATAGTTGTTCAAGACCTAATTAGAGGAGATATAGAATTTGATTCAAATTTGGTTGATGATCAAGTTATTGTGAAGTCCGATGGATTTCCCACATATCATTTAGCAGTCGTAATAGATGATCATTTAATGAATATTACACATGTAATAAGAGGCCCAGAATGGATAACTTCATTTCCAAAACATAAGCTATTATATGATTATTTTGGTTGGGAAATGCCAGTTTTTGTTCATACACCAATAATAAATAATATGGATGGAAGCAAATTATCAAAAAGACAGGGACATTCTAGTGTTGACTGGTATAGAAGAAAAGGATATTTGCCCGAAGCTGTTTTAAATTTTATAGCATTACTAGGCTGGAGCCATCCAGAAGAAAAAGAAATTTTTGATTGGAAAGAATATGTTAAAACATTTGACCTAAAAGATTTAAGTGCAGTAAATCCAAAATTAGATTTAAAAAAGCTAGAATGGATGAACGGCCAATATATGCAATCATTATCAAACCAGGAATTTTTAGATAAATTATACGATTGGCTAACTTATTGTATAGATAACGAATATCATGGTGCTACAGAATACGAAACGCATTGGACAAAACAAGATTATATAGATATGTTCAATTGGTTAAGAGATTTAGATGAAGACAAAAAATTATTATTTGCTGAAATAAACAAGCCTCGTGTAAAAGTATTTGAGGATTTGTTACCAATGAATAATTTATTTATAAAAGATTATGAAAATAATGAGGAATTTATAAGTTTATTAACAAAATATAAAGATTTAGACGAAATTAAAGACCATTTACGATGGGTTTTAGAAATGTTAGATAGTTCTGATTTTAGTTTAGCATCATTAAAGGACATTGAATTAAAAGTTAAAGATAGTGCAGAAGAAAAAGGTTGGAAAATAATGGAAGTATTTTATCCTATACGAGTAGTAGTAAGCGGAAGTAAAGTAAGCCCGCCGCTTTTTGAAAGTATGTTTATAAT
>CAZDNW010000069.1:0-19563 GCA_964506905.1 uncultured Candidatus Saccharibacteria bacterium | reverse complement strand
GCCGAGGTGGCGGAATTGGTAGACGCGCATGACTTAGGATCATGTTCTGGATAACAGAGTGGAGGTTCGAGTCCTCTCCTCGGCACCAATAATTAATTTAGTAATTTATATGAAATTTAAATTTACATCTAAAACCCTTTTATCATTATTTATAATTAGCTTGGTATCTATAACTATTCTTATTGTTCCAAACAAAGCTAATGCAAAAGTTTATTCTGAGAATTCCCCAAGAATAGAAACACAAAATACAGAATCAGATGCTCTTGTTATAACATCACCATTAAATTCAGATTCTATTTTAATTGGTGATATAGTTACAATTGATAAAGAAGTAAACGGTAATTTATTTATAATAGCTAAAAGAGTTAGAATTAATGAAAAGGTTAATGGATCTGTTTATGCATTGTCATTAGATAACATTGATGTTAAAGCTCCAATATCACAATCACTTGGCTTTATAACTCAACATGTATATATATCAGCAATAGGTGAAATTGAAAAAAGCGTTTATGGATATACTACAACATTTATTCACGAAGGGCGTATAGGCCAAAATCTAAATTTAAGTTTTTCACCCGAAGCAGAAATAAGAATATCAGGTAAAGTATTAGGTGATTTTTATTTCGCTGATACACGACCAAATATAACAGATAAAGCTTACATTGAAGGTAAAACCATTGAGAAAAACTTTTGGAAACAATTTGAAATGGATAAAAAAGAATCACACGAATACACAATATTATCTACAATATTTTTTGTTTTAGTAATAATATTATTTGGATTATTTCTTATATCCACACAGCGACAATGGCTTGAAAAAACTGTATCAAGCATGAGAACAAATATGATTAAAGACTTACTAGCAGGATTTTTAGCAGGGTTTTCAATTCTTACAGTGGGGTTAGCATTGTTAATTATGATATTTCCATTTGTATATTCAATTTTACTTTGGGGATTTTTGTACGCATCAATGTATTTATCACCAATATTTTTTAGCATATTTATTGGGAGTTTTATAATTACAGAAAGAAATAGATACTCTATTGTATATAAATTAATTGCTGGTGTGTTTATATTTTCACTATTATCATTAATTCCATATGTAAATGTATTTTTATATATAATTTCTAGTTCATTATTATTAGGGGAATTAACAAGGCAGTATTTTTCAAATAGTAAACCTGTTGTAGAAGCTACACCCAAAAAACAGGTTAACGAAAAAGAAGAAAAATAATGGCTAATAGTTAGGTTATGGCAATTAACCCTCTATATAGTATAATTTTAAACAGTTAGTCAGCATTCAATAGTGAATATGCACTTTGCAATGCCCAAAAACATATGAAAACAGAAGTAGAAAAACTACCAAATAATGTATATAAAGTTAAAGTAACCGACTCAAAAGAAGTTGTAGATAAAGCTTATAAAGAAGCTTTAGAACATGAGGCACAACATGTGGAAGTCAAAGGTTTTAGAAAAGGCCAAGCACCTCTCGATTTAGTGAAAAAACAAGTCGATATGGGTAAATTAAGAGGTCACGCACTAAATCATTTACTTCCTAAAATTTACGAAGAAGTTCAAAATCAATATAAATACAAACCAATTGTACAACCAAGATTTAATATAATTAAATTTGAAGAAGGGGAAGATTTAGAAATTGAAATTATTTTCGTTGAAATGCCAGAAATAAAGATTGGGGATTATAAAAAGGCTCTAACTTCCACATATGAAAAAGTAAATCAAGGAAAAGAATCTAAAACCAAATTAACTAATCAACAAATCGTAGATATATTACTACAAAACAGTGAAGTTGGTGTACCAGATGTTTTAATTGATGAGGAAACAGACCGAATGATGACATCGTTAATTGATCAAACTGCTAAATTAGGAATAACAGTTGATGAATATTTAAAATCAATAAATAAGACAGCAGATGATTTAAGAAAAGATTACAGAAAGTCAGCGGAGGCAACACTTAAAGGAGAATTTGTTGTAACTGAGATTTCTAAAGAATTAGGTGTTGAAGTAACAGATACTGAAATAGACCAAACAATAGCTGCTGTTCCAGATGAAAAGAGCAGGGAAATCCTTAACCAACCTGATCAAAGATTATATATAAAAGCGATTCTAATGAAAAATAAAACATTAGAGCAACTTAGCGATATGGCTGAAAAAGGAAGTAAAAAAGATAAAGATTCTAAAAAGGATGTAGATACCAAAAACAAATCTAAAAAAGACGATAATGCAAAAAAAGAAGAAAAAAAAGAGAAGACAACTAAAAAAGAAACTTCTAAAAAGAAAGATGCTAAAAGCAAAAAGTCTAAATAATTATAAAAAATCATGAGCACATTAGTACCAATTGTAGTAGAACGAGACCCAAGAGGTTATGATCGTTCTTACGATATATATTCAAGATTACTAAAAGAGAGAATTATATTCTTAACTGGAACTATTACTATGGAAAGTGCAGATACAGTAATTGCACAAATGTTGTTTTTGGAAAGTGAATCAAAAGATAAAGATATTAAATTGTATATAAATAGTCCAGGTGGAATGGTTTATGCAGGGCTTGCAATATATGACACAATGCAAGTTGTAAAACCTGATATTCAAACAATAAACTTAGGGTTAGCAGCTTCTGCGGCAGCATTAATATTAGTATCTGGAACTAAAGGTAAAAGATTTTCATTATCACATGCTAGAACAATGATTCATCAACCTTTGGGTGGTACAGAAGGGCAAACTACAGATTTAGAAATTTATGTAAAAGAAATGGCAAAATTAAAAAAAGAATCTGCTGAAATAATTGCAAAACATTCTGGGCAAAAAGTAAGCAAGATAATGGAAGATATAGAAAGGGATCATTGGATGACAGCTAAAGAAGCTCAAAAGTACGGAATGATTGATAAGATTTTATAGAGTTGGTTGAAATTAAAGTAAAAGTTGCTAAGGATTGGTTGAAATATATTAACATTATTGTAATATATTTATTGACCATGGGTGGTTAGCTCAGTTGGTTAGAGCGTCACAGTGACATTGTGAAGGTCGTAGGTTCGACTCCTACACCACCCACCATTAAACATTTCAAAGATTTCACAGATAATAAACCATCATCTTGACCTTCCAATGTATTGCATAATTGTGAAGGTCGTAGGTTCGACTCCTACACCACCCACCATTATTCATTTAATTCTAATAATGCAAAGGCTAAAATCTGTTATAATACCTATATGAACATTTGGAAAATTCTGCCACTCTTTTTAATCGGTGCAATTGGTGCATTTCTATTAGGTTATAATTCTTATCAACTAACATATTCTTACGATATGCTCTTTAACTTTAGCGCATTTCTTGATGTACTATTGATTTTTGCAATTGCTATAACTTTGTTTTTATTTGGCTTTGTGGCAACAGTAATAGTTGTTAAAGATGCTAAGATACAAACAATAATAGCATTGGTTTTGGGTTTATTAATAATTACTGGTTTTATAGGTAACGCATTAATAAAGCAAGTAAATGAAAATACTGAACCACAATTATTACCGATTTTAATATTTTCTGTTTTGGTATTAATTGGAATTTTAAGTGCTGTACATAATGCGAATAGATCTTACTACAATTTAATAAAACCACATTTGGGTAGTGTTTTCTCATCAAGTGGAAAAAGTGTTTTATTCTTTCTTTCTATGGCTATAGCATTATCATTTCTGCTAAATAATAACACTGTAAAAGCTCAAGAGAATTTAACACAAGAAGTTTCTGATTATATTGCTAAAACAACTTCAACAATTGTTAAATCAATGATGCAAACTCAGGTAAATAATTTAATAGATAAGCAACAAGAAAAACTAAATGAGAATCTTAATGAAACAGTTAATTCAAAAATTGAAGACTTGTTAGGAAATATAACAGATTCTGATTTAATAACAAATTTAATAACTTCGCAGACCGGTGGATTAACAAATGTTGCACTTGATAAAATGGACACATCTATTAAAGAAAATGCTAATGAACAAATAGATAATTTGGAGATAGAAAAAATGGTACACGATCAAGTTATGTCACTGATGAGTCCATTCACTAAATATTTTGCACCATTTTTTGCATTTATGTTATTTTTCACTATTAACATGACTTTTGGATTGGTAATGCTAATTGCGCCTTTGATTTCCTCATTATTAATTTGGATATTGAGAAAATTCAATTATCTAAAAGAAGAAAAAGAAATGGTAGAAGTTACCAGATTTAAAGTTTAATAATAACTTGCTACCGCTAGACTTCCATAGTAAAGTAAGTTCATATGAAATTTATTATTTTTGCAGGTGGCTCAGGCAAAAGATTTTGGCCTATTAGCCGTGTTAAATTACCCAAACAGTTTGTTCCAGTTATTGATGGGAAATCAACCATTCAATTAGGAATTGATAGACTAAAAACTGATTATGGTCTACATAATATTTACATATCAACAAACGAGAAATATGTTAAATTAGTTAAAGAACACATTCCAGAATTTTACACTTCAAATATTATTACAGAACCCGCAAGAAGGGATTTAGCGGCGGCAGTAGGACTCTCTTTAGTAAGGTTAAAGAAGTTTGGCATAACTGAACCAATTTTTATTGGGTGGGCAGATCATTTTATAGCAGACGAGAAACAATTTCATGAAAAGCTTACAGAAGCTGAAAAGAGTATAAGGCAAGGGGAATATAAAATTGTTTTTTGGGGTGAAGTTCCTAAAAATGCAAACCCTAATTTGGGATGGATGAAAGCTTCTAAAAAAGATGGTTCAGATGTTGCTAAATACGAAGACTGGGTTTATAGACCACCTTTAGAAGAATGTAAAAAATTGTTTGAATCAAGAGAATGGTTCATAAATACAGGGTATTTTATAACTACAATTGATTATTTACTTTCAATTTACGAAAAGCATCAACCTGAAATTTATAAAAAATTAATGGAAATCGAAAATGCAATTAATACAGATAAGGAAAGTGAGGTTATTGAAAATGTATACCCAACAATTGAATCAATTTCTTTTGATGAAGCAATTGGGTATCATATACCTAAAGATGATGCAGGTATGATTATTAGTGATATGGGTTGGGAAGATCCCGGATCTCTTTATGCATTAAAAAAGCATTTTGCTCCCGGCAGAGAAAATTATATTAAAGGAAAAGGTTTGTTTTCAAATTCTAGTGACAGTATGATTTTTAATGAAGAAGACAAAAAAATGATTGTAGGATTAGATTTGGATGAAGTTTTAATTGTAAATACAAAAGATGTGTTGCTAATAACCAAAAACCATTCACTAAAAAACCTTAAGAAATTACTAAAAGAATTTGAAGATGATGATGAATTAAGCAAGTATCTATGAGATAATATTTTAACAGGGCAGGAAACCAGAAATAATGAAATCTAATTGGCACGCGTTATCTGTTGAAAATGTTTTAGCCTCTCTTAATACTTCCAAAAAAGGGCTTACCGAAACAGAAGTAAAGCTTCGACAACAAAAATACGGCTTAAATAAGCTTCCTGAAAGTAAAGGTAGAAGTAATTTAAACATCTTTTTATCGCAATTTAACAGTCTTCTTGTTTACATATTGATTGGTGCTGGTGTTATTACATTTTTAATGCATGAGAAATTAGACGCGATGGTAATTTTTCTAGCTGTAATTGTTAATGCAATTTTTGGATTTTGGGAAGAAAAGAAAACTGTAAATATAATGAACGAACTTAAAAGTATTTTGGATGTACAAGTTACTGTTATTAGAGATGGAAAGAAAAAAATTGTTAGAGAAGCAGAATTAGTTCCCGGAGACATTATTGAAGTATCAGCAGGGGATAAGGTTCCTGCTGATGCACGATTAATTGAAGCGGAAGACTTGAGAGTATCTGAGGCTGTATTAACAGGTGAATCAATTGCTTCATTAAAAGACATAAAAAAGGTGGATTTAGATACCTCGCTTGCTGATAGAAGAAACATGATTTATATGGGTTCCCTTGTAGAAAGCGGTAAAGGACTTGCAGTTGTTGTTGCAACAGGGGTTCATACAGAAACAGGTAAAATAGTAGATTTTGTTCAAAACACGAAAGAAGAAAAATCTCCATTACAAGAAAGGTTAGATAAATTAAGTAAAGAAATTGCAATCATTATAGGGGGTGCTGCATTTTTTATATTTATTGGTGGGTTATTTAGAGGCGATAATCCGATTGCAATTTTTGAAGCAGGCGTAGCAATAGCAGTAGGAGGAATTCCAGAGTCTTTACCAATTGTAATGACACTTGTACTTGCAATAGGAATGGAAAGAATCTTACATAAAAAAGGACTTGTAAGAAAGCTTCAATCTGTTGAGACATTAGGGTCTACATCTGTTATTTGTTTTGATAAAACTCGAACTTTAACAAAAGGTGTAATGGAACTTGTTAAATATAAAGCAAGAAATAATGATTTAAAAGAACTGTTTACAGTAGCAACAATCACAAGTGAAGCCGAAATTGAAGATGACAGTCTAAAACATGGAAAGTTAAAGTTAATTGGAACATCAACTGGTAGAGCAATAGTAGAAGGTGCATATAAATTAGGTTTTGTTAAAAACACGATAGAAAATAATTATGAAACTATTCTAGAAACACCTTTTGATTCAAAATTAAAATTTATCACAAAACTTGTTAGAGACAAAAAAACAAATGAACATTATATATTTGTAATTGGTGCACCAGAAAGAATATTAGAACGAACTCTAAATTCCACTAATCATAAATGGGAAACTCATTACAAAGAAATGATGATGAATGGGTTAAGAACGATTGGAATTGCAAAAAGAATAGTTAAAAATCCAGAAAAAATAACCAAAAATAATTTGACAAATCAGGTTTATAAAATGGAATTTATAGGTTTGCTTGGGCTAATAGATCCTTTGCGACAAGGTATAAAATCGGCAATTAAAAAGACAACTAGCGCGGGAATTAGACCTATTATAATTACAGGCGACCATGAACTAACAGCAAGAGCAATTGCAAAAGATGCAGGTATTATTGTAAAAGAGGGCGAATATATTGAGGGCAGGGATATTGATAAATTAAGCGATAAGGAATTTGAAAAGGTATTAGAAAACTTGAAACTGTGTGCTAGAGCAGAACCAGATCACAAAATGCGAATTGTTAAAACACTTCAAAAACAAGGATTTGTTGTTGCAATGGTAGGAGATGGTGTTAATGATGCACCTGCAATTAAAAAAGCTGATATTGGAGTAGCGTTAGGGTCAGGTACCGAAGTCGCAAAGGAATCCTCAGACTTGGTTTTATTAAATGACAGTTTTGCCGTTATTGTAAACGCAGTAGAACAGGGTAGGGTAATTGTAGATAACTTAAGGAAATCAATAGCATACATTTTGGCAGATGCATTTAGTTCTGTAATTATCATAGGAATCTCTAATATTATACTTGGCTGGCCATTACCAGTATTACCTGTACAAATTTTATGGAATAACTTAGTAGAAGATTCTGTACCTAGTATTGCGTATGCTTTTGAGCCAAAAGAAAAGGGCGTAATGAAACGAAAACCAGAGTCCAAAAATACACCATTATTAAATAAAGAAATGAAAATGCTAATTTTTGGCACAGGATTACTAGACGAATTTCTAACACTGGCAGCGTTTTGGTACATGCTTGAAGTTATGCATTTGGATATGACACACATTAGAACCTTAATATTTGGAACAATGAGTTTAGACACAGCGTTTGTAATTTACGCATATAAAGATTTAGGTAAAAGTATTTGGAATATAAACTTACTTTCTAATAAGTGGTTACTTGCTTCATCTGTTATTGTATTGCTATCATATTTGGTTGCCGTATATATTCCATTCTTTAATACTTTACTACACACAATACCATTAGGCATATATGATTGGCTATTTTTGTTAGCATCTGGAATAATTAGTTTATCCATAATTGAAACTACTAAATTGTTTTATATTAGAAGTAGAAAAAACGACTGAATTCCCCATAGAAAAATTTAGTTGAAGTAGTATTATATAAATAATGATTGTATCAAATCTCTTATCTGTAAAGTTTTATACTACAACTACAACCCCTTTTGGGGGAAATTTTTAATGAATTTATCAACTCTCTTGCCAATTTTAAATAGTTTTACATATAAAAATGAAAAATAATAAAAGCGAAAACCAAAACAAAGAAAATTTATTTAAAATGAGACATAGTGCTGAACATGTTTTAACTATGTCTATGCGCAACCTTGGATATAAATTTCACATGGCAATGGGACCCGCAACTGATGATGGATTTTATTTTGATTTTGAATTGCTTGATGATAGTAAGGTTTCAGACGAGGATTTTGAAAAGATTGAAGCAGAAATGAAAAGAATTATTGATTTAGATTTGCCAATAACAAAAGAAGTTATATCAATTGAAAAAGCTCGTGAAATGTTTAAAGCCAATCCTTACAAACAAGAATGGCTTGACGAAATAGAAGAAAAAGGTGAAGAAGCTTCAGTTTATTATATTGGTAAAGATACTGATGAGGAATTTGTAGATTTATGTTCTGGACCACATGTTAATTCTACTGGTGAAATAGGTGTTGTAAAATTACTATCTATTGCTGGTGCATATTGGCGAGGTGATGAAAAGAATAAGATGCTAACAAGAATTTATGGAATTGCTTTTGAGACACAAGAAGAATTAGATGAGTATTTACATATGCTAGAAGAAGCAAAAAAGAGGGATCATAGAAAAATTGGTAAAGATTTAGATTTGTTTGTATTTTCTGAAACAGTAGGAAAAGGGCTTCCTTTATGGACAGAAAAAGGATCTATTATAAGAAGAGAATTAGAAAATTTTATTGTAAATGAAGAAATAAAAAGAGGATATAAACATGTTTATACTCCCGAACTGGCAAAGGTAGATTTATATAAGAAATCTGGGCATTACCCATATTATAAAGACTCAATGTATCCGCCACTTAAAATAGATGATGAAGAATTTATGTTAAGACCTATGACATGCCCTCATCATTTTGAGTTGTACTTAAGCAAACAAAGAAGCTACAGAGAGTTACCAATGAGGATTGCAGAACTGGCTAAATTATATAGATACGAACAATCAGGAGAGCTTACCGGCTTGATAAGAGTTAGAAGTTTTTGTTTAGCTGACGCACATATAATATGTGCTGATGCAGAACAAGCTGGGCAGGAAATCGAAGGAGCATTGGATTTAATAGAATTTGTTTCTAATACATTTGGACTAAAAATGGGGGAAGATTATTGGTATAGATTATCGTTAGGTGATAGAAATGATGATAAAAAATATTACAAAGATGATAAAGCCTGGGATACAGCAGAAGATATTTTAAGAAACATTTTAATAAAAAGAAATGCCGATTTTATAGAAGCGGAAAATGAAGCTGCTTTTTATGGACCAAAAATTGATATACAAATGAAAAATGCCAACGGAAAAGAAGATACGGCATTTACAGTACAATATGACTTTGTTATGCCAAAGCGCTTCAATTTAACTTATATTGATAAAGATGGAAAAGATAGAGAATCTATTGTAGTTCATAGATCATCAATCGGTGCTATTGAAAGAATTGTTGCATTTTTAATAGAACACTTTGCTGGGGCTTTTCCTGTGTGGTTGGCACCTGTTCAAGTAGAAATAATTCCTATTTCAGAAAAGTTTAATGAATATGCAAATGAAATTGAATCTAAATTTAAAGAAAAAAATATCAGAGCAGAAATTGACGATAGAGACGAAACAATGGGTAATAAGATTAGAAAAGCACAAGAAATGAAAATTCCATATATGATAATTGTTGGCGGTAAAGAGCAAGAGGCAGGTAAAATTTCCGTAAGGGATAGAAATGGAAATCAAAATAATATGATTGATTTAGATGAATTTATAAATAAACTTGAAAACCTTATTCTTGAAAGAAAATTAGATTTAGAGTAGAATTTAGGCGTTGAAATTGTTTCACAATTTCAACGCCCAGTTAATTAGTGTTTGAATTTTGTTGTTGTATAAATAAGACCCTTGTTTATAACAACAGCAAAGTATATTAACGATAAAAAAATATAATAAGAACAACCAAATCAAAGCACAAGAGGTAAGAGTAATTGGTTCTAATGGTGAAAACTTAGGTGTAATGAATACTCAAGAAGCTATAAAGTTAGCAAATGAACAAGGGTTAGATTTGGTTGAAGTTTCAGGATCAGCAAAACCGCCTGTTTGTAAAATTCTTGATTATAACAAGTATATTTACGAACAAAAGGCAAAAGAAAAGAAATCTAAATCTAAGAAAACTGATTTAAAGGAATTTAAGTTATCACCTAAAATTAGTGAAGGAGATTTAAACTTAAGAATAAGAAGGGGTAGGGAATTTTTAGAGGCTGGTCATATGGTAAAATATACTGTAAAATTCAAAGGTCGCGAAATTATGTATCCTGAATTGGGTGCTAAGAAATTAAAAATAATTGAAGCGGAATTAGCTGATGTATCTAAAATAGATAAACCAGCAAAACTTATGGGCAGAAATATGAGTATGACATTAATGCCTATTAAAACTTCCGCGTAAGCTAAACTTTAGAATACAAATTCTTAAGTTATAGCTAATGTAAACACATTATGGCAAAGCAAAAAGCAAAAACAAGAAAAATTGTAACAAAAAGATTTAAAATCACTAAAAAAGGAAAGGTATTAAAAAAAGCTACTAACATTTCCCATTTAAAAAGAAATGATAGCAAAACAGCTAAATATAGAAAAAAGAGAGAATCGGAAGCATCAAAATCTTTTTCTAAAAAAGTGAAAAAAATGATTGTTAAATAATACAATTCATAGTATTATAAGTCGAAGTAATTATATAAATTATTATGGCAAGAGTAAAAACAGGAGTCGTAAGACGAAAAAAACATAAAAAAGTCTTAAAGGCCACAAAAGGTTATTATTTAACTAGAAGTAAGTTATATAAAAGGGCTAATGAAGCATATATAAGAGCTGGTGAGCATGCCTTTGCAGGCAGAAAGCTTAAAAAAAGAGATATGAAAAAGCTTTGGATTATGAGATTAAACGCAGCGCTAAAGTTACACAACACGAACTATTCAACTTTCATGCATAAATTAAGTGCAAGTAATATTTCCCTCGACCGAAAAATTCTTTCTGAATTAGCAGTTAGCTATCCAGAAACCTTTAATGTGGTCGTAGAGAAAGTTATGCAATCATAAAGATTTTTAACTTCTGAAATTATTACCACTAAAATCTGGATAAGCAACTATTAAATAGTTTGCTATAATAGTAGAATATGGAACAAAATAACATTCCTGAAAGATTGAAAAGGTTAAATGAAAGATATAAAAAACAGATTTCTGAGTTAGACCCAGATACACTTCATATTACTTATTTAGGTAAAAAAGGGGAAATCAACAAGCTTCTTAAAGACATAGTAAAATTGGACAAAGACCAAAAGATCCAATTTGCTAGAGAAATTAACAAACTTAAAAAATCAATTCTCGCTGATATTAACGAATTAAGAAACAAAACCGCAGATAAAATATCTACTGAAATTGATTTAACAGTTCCAACAAACAAAACTCCTGTTGGGCATTTGCATCCTATTAATTATGTACTAAATCAAGTTTACCAATTTTTTCACTATTACGGATTTTCTGTATATGACGGTCCAGAAATAGAAGACGATTATCATAATTTTGAGGTTATGGGTGTACCAAAAGATCATCCAGCAAGAGAGTTGCAAGATACTCTTTACATAATGGAACCTGAAGTTTTATTAAGAACTCAAACATCTAGTATAGAAGCTCGCGTTTTAGAAGAAAATGAGCCCCCGATAAGGTTTGTAGTTGGCGGAAAGGTCTTTAGAAATGAAACAAATAACAGAACAAACAGTTCTGTTTTTCATCAATTTCAAGGTGTATATGTAGATAAGAATGTAACAATGGGAAATCTAAAATGGATGTTTACAAAAGCACTTCAATTTATATTAGGTGATGACATTAAAATTAGATTTAGAGCAAAATATTATCCAGAAGTTGAACCTGGTTTAAGCCCTGATATATTATGTTCTTTTTGTGGTGGAAAAGGTTGTGAAGTCTGTAAATACAGAGGTTGGATAGAAATTGCTGGTGGGGGAATGATTCACCCAGAAACACTTAGAAAAACAGGAATTAATCCAAAAGAATATTCTGGTTTTGCATTTGGTTGGGGATTGGATCGTGTTGTAATGTCTAGATTTGGCATTGACGACATTAGAACACTATTTAATGGAAGTATTAGGTACGAATAATTTAATACATATTACGACGTTGTGCCGGGTGATAGAAGGCTTGAGTGTGAAAATAAGAACTGAAATGAAAATTATTAAAAATAAAGTAAATTAATTAAAATAAATATGAGAATACCATTAGACTGGTTACAAAAATACATAAAATTGGAACATACACCTGAAGAGTTTGGCGACATAATGACTAAGCTTGAATTTATGCAAGATGGCCCAATTGAAGAAGTAGCAGGGCAAAAAGTAGTTGATCTTGAAACAAGACAAAATAGACCTGACAGTTATGCAGTTATAGGTATTGCTAGAGAATATGCGGCTTATATAAACAAAAAGATTAAACTTCCACCTCAAAAAGAAAAATTCGGCGTAGAATGGGGTACCCCTGAGAATAATTTACAAGTAAATGCACCTGATATTGTTAAAAGATTTTGTACTGTTGAAATAAACGGATTAAAGATAAAAGAATCACCCGATTGGTTAAAAAGGGATTTAGAAGCATATGGAATTCCACCTATAAACAATCTTGTGGATATAACAAATTATGTAATGCTAGAATACGGAACTCCACTTCACGCAATGGATTATAGAAAATTACAAAGAAATAATGAGAGCGCAACTATTGTTTTAAGAAGGGCTAAACAAGGTGAAAATTTTGTTACATGGCAAGGTACTGAACTTAACTTAACAACAGAAGATTTAGTGGTTTGTGATGCTGAAAAACCAGTAGCCATTGCAGGTATAATTGGTAGTTCAAATTCAGGAATAGATAACAAAACTAAACATATAATATTAGAATCTGCAACTTATGAGCAATCTTTTATAAGGCGAACTTCTATTAGACACTCTATAAGAACAGACGCATCTACAAGACATGAAAAGTTTTTGAATCCAGCAATGGTAGAAATAGCAATTAAAAGAGCATTATATTTAATTGAAGAATTATGCGAAGGCGAAATTATAAAAATAGAAGATTATTATGAAAATAGATATGAACCTGTAATTGTTGAATTTAACACAAACGAAGTTCAAAGACTTGGTGGCGTAGATTTAGATAAAGATGAAATTATATCGTTACTTGAAAGGCTTGAGTTTGAAATAATTGATCAAAAAGACGCAATCGGCATTGGTAATCAACTACAAGTTAAAGTTCCAATGCATAGAACTGACATAAATTATGAAGCAGATTTGGTTGAAGAGGTTATGAGACTGTGGGGGTACGATAGAATTCCCATGCAACCAATTACAAGTTCACCAACTGGTTATTCAACGCCTGTGAGAATTCAGTTACAAGATAAATTTAGGGAAATATTAACAAGTTTAGGACTTAATGAATATATAACTTTACCTTTTGTTACTTATACAAATAAACAAAAGCAAATAAAAATTGAGAACCCGTTAAATAAAGAACTAAATGCATTAAGAATGAGTATAAGAGAAACATTGCAAGAAGTTGTGGAAAATTACAAGAAATCACAAATTGAAAAAGTAGGTGTATTTGAGGTTGGCAAAGCGTATTTTGAAGAAAAGAAAGGTAAGTATATAGAAGAAGAAAGGGTATCAACATTATATAGCGGTTATGAATATAAAAAAGTAAAAGGCGATTTTTTGTCGGTAATTCATCAACTTGGGTTAAATAATAATGAAAAGCTTAAAGTAAAAGAGGAAATTGACAAGTTGGTATATCTATACGACGGAACTTTAATTGCTGAATTATATGTCGATGGGTATGTGTTTTTTGTTGAAAACATAGTACCTTTTGTAGATATTCATGATATTCCACATTATGATATAAAAACAAAAATTCCACAAAGAATTGTTGAAGAACTAGCGCTTGTAATGAATAAATCACAAAGAACTGGTGTAATTGTAGAAACTTTACATAAATCTAGTGATTATATTTCTGATGTGGAAATCACAGATGTATATGAAGGCAATCAAATTCCAAATGATAAGAAATCTGTAACATTTAAAATCACCTTTGAAGATGAAAATCATAACCTAACACAAGAACTGGTTGATAATATTAAAGAAAGCATCTTAAAAAGTTTATCAAAAGAAGGAATAGAATTAAGGCAATAGATTTATACTTAAAATTTCAACCTTTTCCACCAATGTTTACTATTCGATTTAATGTCTAAATCTTGCCAATAGGCGTAATATGGTGCAATAAGTAATCCAGTAATAAAAAACCAAATAATATCTTCTAACGGTGCTTTGGCAATTACATATCCACTTAAGTTATCCCACAACCAAGTATGATCTACCCATCCTGGTGTTATTAGTTCTGAAAACCAAAAAGAACCTACAATAGCCACTAAAACTATTATGAATCCTGACAACAACGAATCCAAAATTAAATCTGGCCTTTTATACCATATATAAAATGTGGGAATTAATATTGCAATTAAAGACGCCCAGAACGAATGGAGTTTTAAAACAAAAAAACTAACAAAAAATAGTGTAGCAATTGATAACGCTTCCGCCCAAAATCTGAATTTATTCTTTCCCATATATTCCTTTTCATGAAATACTAAAAACTTTCTATGTCCAACGAGTTTCTTTTTAGTTAAGAATAAATATATAGATGATGATATACCGGCAACCGTAAAACCAAAAAGAAAATCTTCAATCCCGATAGTAGTATTTGTTATTGTGAGAGGCTTCCACCAGTCGTATGCGTAAATTGGTTCAGATAGTAAACCTGCAATACCAAACATAATTGATATTGATAACATTTCTTTTCTTAAATCTTTTCGTAATAAAAAGATTAATAACCAAATGGCAATAAGAGGTAATACACCTATAAAATAGCTAAATTGATAGTCGTTAAAAATAAACTGATTCATAAATGCACTTATACAAAATATACTTCACGCCAATATTTGTACCAAGTTGATGTAAATGCACCTGCAAACATAAACCAAATTATGTCTTCTATTGGATCATGAAATATTGATATTCTAGGTAAATATGTAAAATTAAAATACCAAGTATTTTCTACCCAACCTGGAGTTATAAATTCTATAACAATATATGGAATAATAGTAACTAAGGATAAAAGTACTCCAGAGATTAACGCATTTTTTGTTAGGTCTTTGCGGCGATATAACATATAACTTATAACCACCGTAAAACCCAATAACGAAGACAAAAAAGAATCGAGACTTAATAAATAAAAACTAACAAAAAACACAAAAGCCAAAACAATAGCAGTTAAAATAAACTTTTTGTTCTTATATAAATCAAACCTTTTATCTTTTTTAATTATTTTTTTGTTAAAAATTACGCTATATATAATTGAACCGATTCCACCGATAGAAAAGCTAAAGATAAAATCTTCAATACCAGTTGATTTACCAAAAACCGTTATTGGATTCCACCAATCTACAACATAAATTCCTGCGACTATAATACCAGCAATCCCAAACAATAATCCAACAGCTAAAGATTCTTTTCTATAACTTTTATTTGAAATAAATAAGACACTCCATATTAGCAGTAGGAGTAATGTGTATATCAAATAACTAAATTGATATGTGTCTAGTAACATATTTTTCTAACTAAAATCTTTTATTTTTTAATCGTCATCGTCATCATCACAATTGTCTAAATCAAACCTGTCTGGATTATGTTCTTTTTCGTAATCTGGACCCATATATTTATATAATTCATCTTTATCATCTTTGTATTTATTTTCTATCCATGCTTCTAAATAAGGTTGCCATTCTTCTTTTTGTGCTTTGTATTCTATATATAACTTATCTTTAATTTTACCATCTTTACAAACTTTAACACGCTTAAACCATGGTGATTTTGCCTTTGGTTCAGTACCTTTTACAAAATATTCAATTCTTCGTTCTTCTTTGTCTTCGTAAGGAACCATACCTGACAATTTTCCAACCCACTCATCTACAATACCATCTGGCCTTGGAAATTCTTTGTTAGGGTGTTTTTCTACCCACGATGTCATAGCTTTGTTCCAAATTGTAGAAGCACCAGTTAAACCAGATGTAACTCTGGAATTCATTGCGGTACCATCGTTATTACCAACCCAAACTCCAATAGCAATATCTTTTGTAAAACCAACTGTCCAGTTATCTTTTAAATCATTCGAAGTACCTGTTTTTACAGCAACTTTATTTTTGGGAATATAAAGTTGAGATCTTGTTCCAAAAGCGGCTGCTCTTGCTTGGTTATCTGAAAGTATATTTGTTAATATCCAAACTAATTTATTATCAACTACTTGTCTTCCATCATTGTTATATTGTTTGTACAAAACTTTATTATCTGAAGTCTTAACCTCTAAAACAGGAGATAAATCACGGTATTTACCACCAGCAGCCAGTGATGCGTATCCATGTACTAAATCTAATAATTTAACTTCACCACCACCAAGTGTTATTGATAAACCGATTTTTGCGGGGTCATACTTTAGTGATTCAATACCCAAATCGTTTGCTAAATTTACCATGTTTTGAATTCCCACTAAATCTAACATTTTAACAGCAGTTACATTTACAGAGTTTTGCAATGCATATCTTACTTGAAGCGGACCTCTAAAACCCCAACCACCATAGTTTTTAGGTTTATATGGTTTTTGATTTGGACCTGTTGGGAATTCTGTCGGTACATCAAATAGTACAGTTGATGCTGTATAACCCTTTGTAAACCCTGTTAAATAGGTAATTGGCTTTAATGTTGAACCAGGTTGTCTTAAACCTGTTGTAACATTAAATTGTCCATCAATATCATCGGCAAAATAATCTTTTGAACCAACCATTGCTAAAATTTGGCCTGTTTGCGGATCTATTGCAACTAACCCGGCATTTGTAAATCCATATTTTTTAGTTTGAGCATTATTAACTTCATCAGCAACATATTTTTGATATTCTTCTTGAAGTGGTAAATCTAATGATGTTTTCACACTTAATCCACCATTATCCACCATATCGTTTCCAAATTTTTCTCTTAAGATTGAAAGAACATACATTACAAAGTGAGGTGCTTTTATAGTTCCTCTAAATTTAGCATAGGTTAAAGGTTCGTTTAATGCATTTTGGTATTCTTCTTCTGATAAATATTTATGTTGTCCATCTCTATCTATCCAACCACGATTTCTCATTAACCATAGAACATGCTTTTGTCTTGCTTTTGCTGCATCAGGATTATTAAATGGGGAATATCTAGTTGGTGCTTGTGGCAAACCTGCTAAAAGCGCGGCTTCCGCCAAAGTTAAGTCTTTTGCACTTTTGTTAAAATATGTTTTTGCGGCAGCTTCTATACCCCACGTTGCACCACCATAAGGAACTTCATTTATATACATCTGTAAAATTTCATCTTTTGTATATGCTTTTTCAATTTGTAGTGCTAACACCATATCTTTAATTTTTCTTTTTATTGTTCTTTCGGAAGTTAAAAGGGCATTTTTAGCAACTTGTTGTGTTATTGTTGATCCCCCCTGTTTTCCTTGACGGGTTAAAGTTATAAAAACACTTCTTGCAATACCAAGCGGATCAATACCTTCATGTTTATAAAATTCCGCATCTTCAGCTGCAAGTGTCGCTTGTAAAACATATGGTGATACTTCATCTATTTTTACAAGTGTTCTGTTTTTTTCGTCATAAACTGAATATAAAAGAGTATCGTTTCTATCATAAATTTTGGTTGATTGTGCAATATCTCTATGTGTTAAACGGGTAGGGGAAGGTAAAGTGCTAGAAAATACCGTAAATATAATAATCAAGCTAACAGAACCGATAAGAACTGCAAGTGTACCAAATCCAGAAAGTACAGCTAGTACATAAAGTATCTTTTCACCAAAAGTTGTTTTTCTTTTTTTTGGGGCTTTTTTTACTTTAATTGCCCTGTGTATTACTCTGTTTGACATAAACTAATATAAATTCCTAATATTTATAATTGCATATAACTACTGCAATATTACCAAGTATTTTACTTAAATTCACTATGTAATGTTAGAGAACTATTTACCAAATGTAAAATACTAGTTTTTACTATATTTAAGGCACTATTTATAGATATATTAAGTCTTTGGCAGATTTTTTAATTTAATGTATAATTTTCAATTAGTGATTACAACAATACTGTAATCAAATATCCAGGGGTGGCGGAGTGGTCAATCGCATCAGACTGTAAATCTGACGGGTTTATCCCTACGTAGGTTCGAATCCTACCCCCTGGACCATTTTTCTGATAGAATATAACTATACAATTATGCCTGCCATATTTACAAACAAACTCTTTATTGGATTTCTATTTATATTATTTTTTGTCGGTGTAGGTGTTGGTGCGTATAAATACGCAAATAGTGAAGTTGTAGTAACATCGGATAATTTCCACAAAGAAGAAAATAAAAAATCTACTGTGCATGCAAAAACGAATGATGATACTGAATATGAGGGTATTAAGGAATTAAGTGAAGAAGAAATGGCAAAACTGAAAGCAAAAGAAGATGCTGAAAAAAAGAAAATGGTTGCTAATAGTAAAACCCCAAACAAACCTGATGATAAAACAAAACCTTTTAATATTCTAGTTTTGGGAATTGATAAAAGATATGGTGAACAAAAACATTGGCGAACCGATGTTATACAATTAATCACTTTATCACCTGATAGAACAAAAGCTGTAATTACTCATATTCCGAGAGATGTATGGGCAGGTAGTTACAAAATTAATGCTGTTTATAATTTAAAAGGCCCTGAAGCTATGAAAGATGAAATACAAAAAATTACTGGGCAACGACCAGATAGAATAATAAGAACAGATTTTGATGCGTTTGTGTGGGCTGTAGATGCTGTAAATGGGGTAACTGTTAATGTTCCTAGAGCATTTGTTGATAAATCATATCCAAATGATAGAGCAGGTAAGTCTAATACAATTACGGTGGAATTTAAAGCTGGAACTCAAGTTATGGATGGTGAAAGAGCCTTGCAGTATGTTAGATCAAGAAAAGGTACAAACGGAGAAGGTAGTGATTATGCCCGAGGAACAAGACAACAACAGGTTATGAGAGCGTGGGTAAAAGACTTTTTTAAGCCTGATAATTTATTTAATCCTAAAACTGCAAAAGTTTTGTACAATTTAGCAACACAAAAAATATATACTGATTTTACACTTGCTGATACAGAAGTGTTGTTTGATGTAATGAAAAATTACAATAATATATCTGTAAAGCAAATAAGTTTAGATACAAGTAATTATTTGACTGTTCCTGTTGATAGAAGTAATTATGGTGGTGCATGGAC
>CAZDNW010000068.1:0-8357 GCA_964506905.1 uncultured Candidatus Saccharibacteria bacterium | reverse complement strand
AAACTAACAAACATAAAAGCAAAGCAAACAGGCGAAAAACATCAACAGCCCCAAATAGAATCTCATAACATTCCTAAAAAGAAAAAGGCAACCATAAAAATTCCACACCTTTCAATCTTTAACACTAAAGAAAACAAACAAGGCGACCCCTCTAAATACTCTTTGATTCAAGAAAAGCCAAAGACACTCGCAGACACTGAAATGCCAAAAGAGAAATTAGAAAAGATAGAAATCGCACAAACACAACAGATTGTCAACAAAAAACACGAAGAAGAAATAGCAAAGGCTTTGGAAAAAGAGAAAACTTCTAATATAGTTGACATAAAACAGGTAAAGCCAACTAAAAACAAGCACACGCCATCCGTAACCAAATCAGATACTCACGAAAAAAATATAATACATGGGGTTGTTAAAAACCCATCTGGCAAACTCATTGAAAATGCTGTAATCTTAATAAAGAACGATAAAGGCGACATAGTTCGAGCCCTTAAAAGTAATAAGCTGGGGCATTTCAAAACACAAACAGAACTAGAACCTGGAAAATATACAATTGAAGCAGTAAAAGGAAAGTTAAAATTTGATATAATTGCAGTAACGGTTAATAATTCTGTGTTACCATCTGTAACACTTATTGCAAAGGAATAATATGCCAAAAATAAAAGCAACAACTCAACAACATTTGGATATCGCAGACATAAAAAAAGATACAGTAGTATTAAAAAATGGCGGTGCGGTTATGATTTTACAAGCAAGTGCAATTAACTTTGATTTATTGTCGATGCAAGAACAAGACGCAGCAATAGCCGCATATAGTTCGTTATTAAATTCTCTATCATTCCCTATACAAGTAACAATTAGATCCCAAAGAATGGACATATCAGATTATATTGAACAAGTAAAAGAATTAGAAAGCAGGCAATTTAATAAAAAAATTAAAGACCAACTTAAAGCGTATAGACACTTTATTCAAGATGAATTGGTAACAAAAGAAGATGTTTTATCAAAAGAGTTTTATGTAACAATTCCATATAATACATTTGCTGTCACTTCAACAAATGCATTCGGCTTTGTTGACGAATTATTTGGCTTTAGTACGAAAAAGAAAACGAAAGTAAATGTTGATAAGGTTTTACAAGAAGCTCTTGCCGACTTAGAACCAAAGAAAAACTTTCTAATAAAAGAATTTGCAAGAATTGGAATAAAAACAATACCTTTAACAACAAACGACTTAATCAAATTGTTCTATAATATATATAACGCAGAGACCGCACCAACACAAAAAATTAAAAGTAATGCATCAGATTATACTGCTGCTTTAGTTGAGCCAAAGATTGCATAATTATGTTTAACCTGCTCAAGAAAAAGAAAAAAGAAGAAAACACTCAAACACAACAAGAAACTGTTGTAAGTAAAAATGTGCAAGGACAACTAGTCCAAAACAAAACACAGCAAACACAACAAGACAAAAAGAGCGCAAACATTACCCCTCCTCCACAAGCAAAACGAACCAAACAAGAAACTGGTGAAGCAAAAATTGCAAAAGGCATAATGGGAATTCAAGACATTATTGCCCCAAGCGCAATAGAAGTAGATTACAATTATATTAAAATCGGCGATAAATATTATCAAACATTATTCATTTCGGGTTATCCAAGATTTGTGGGCGCAAACTGGCTAGAACCAATAATTAATTTCGATCATACATTAACAATATCGATGTATTACTATCCTATGAATGCAAGAAATGTTCTCGATGATTTAAGACGAAAAATCGCTGAAATGGAAGCAACAATAAATATTGCTCGCGAAAAAGGTAAAGTTATAGACCCCGCTGTACAAGCAGCACTAGGTGATGCTAAATCACTACAAGAGCAACTTGTTAAAGGTATCGAAAGGTTTTTCCATTTTTCTTTTTATGTAACGATATCAGCAGACTCTTTAGATGAATTAAGAAGCGTTGCATACCAAGTTGAATCAACATTAGGTTCTATGTCATTAATCTCTAAAAAGGCGACACTTGATATGGAAAATGCGTTTCAAACGACACTACCTCTATGTTTAGACAAACTAAAGGTTATAAGAAACATGGATACTACATCTGTTGCTACAACGTTTCCATTTACCTCAAGCGACTTAACAATGAACAAGGGTATTTTATACGGAATAAATAAACACAACGGATCTCTGATTATCTTTGATAGATTCTCACTAGAAAACGCAAACGCAGTTGTCTTTGCTAAATCTGGTGCTGGTAAGTCTTATTTTGTAAAGCTTGAAATTTTAAGATCAATGCTTTTTGGTGTAGAAGCAATTGTTCTAGACCCAGAAAACGAATATAAACGACTTTGCGAAGCATTAGGCGGTGAATATATAGACTTTAGTGTTAACAGCCCTGCTAAAATAAATCCGTTTGACTTACCTTTAATACAAGAAGAAGAAGACCAACTTAGCTTAAAGATTTTAAGCTTACACGCACTCTTTAAGATTATGATTGGGGAAAGTAGCAGTGCAGAATCCGCAGTACTAGACAGAGCACTTGTCGAAACCTATAGATTAAAAGGAATCACACCTGATCCAAAAACACAACGAAACGAACCACCTTTAATGGAAGATTTATACAAAGTCTTGTTAGCCATGGACGAACCAGAATCAAAATCAATCGCAGAAAGACTAGAACGATATATAAAAGGTTCCCTTGCGGGTGTATTTGATCAAAGAACAAATGTAAATTTAGATAACCCTTTTACAGTATTCTCTATTAGAAACTTAGAAGATATCTTAAGACCAATTGCAATGTTTATGATATTAGACTTCATTTGGACAAAAATAAAACACGATCTTAAAAAGAGAATCCTTGTTCTAGACGAGGCATGGACACTTATGCAATACAAAGACTCTGCTATGTTTGTGTTTTCAATTGCTAAAAGAGCTAGAAAGTACTATTTAGGATTAACAACAATATCACAAGATGTAGCAGACTTTCTCGGGTCAGATCAAGGAAAGGCTGTTGTCACAAACTCATCACTACAAATATTACTAAGACAACACCCAGCAGCAATAGATAAAATAGCAGAGGTTTTCTACTTATCTCAAGGAGAGAGAAATTTCTTGTTATCCGCAGGTATCGGTGAAGGGTTATTCTTTGCGGGAAGTAACCATGTCGCAATGAGAGTAAAAGCATCTAAACAAGAACATATGTTAATAACGACAAACCCTCAAGAAATAATAGAAATAGACAAAGACCAGCACTTAAAACAAATAGATCAATCATTAGAAGAACAAGTAGAACAAGCGAAAAGAAATATTCAACAAAACATATACAATGCACAACAGACAACAAATACAGAAGAGAAGCCAACCCAAATAAATGTACAAAGCAACAATGCCACAAAAACAACCCAGCAACCTGCCCCACAACCCACATCAACACTACAATCTCAACAAGAAAATGCTTCGCAACAAGAAGACAAACAGCTACAAGATCAGCTCAAAAATGCCTTATCGGTAGACGACACACCACAACAACAAAATTCTGAAACTCAGCAAGCAACCACCCAGCCTACTCAAAACCCGCCGGTGCAAACACAGTCACAACCAGATCAACCACAGACACAAAATCAAACAGTTCAAGAAACTACACCAACTCAACAAACATCTACACCACAACAACCACCACAATCTCAACCGACTCAACAAAACGCACAACAACAAGATAAAAAAAACCAACACCCAATGCCTAACCCTTACAGCACAGTTGATAAACACCAAGGTGCAGAACCTCACTATATGTCCGGGTCAATAATGATAGGAAAATAAAAAAAACGATTTAATTCCTCGTAAAAGTTAATTACAACAAACAACTACCAATTAGCTTTCATTGGCATCACCAAATAAAAGTAGTTATCCTTGCCCAATATTTGAAACCATCCAGGCTTAACCGATTCACTAGCTTTAAACAATACTTCGTCACCTTCAACATTATTAAAAAACTCCAATAAATACCTAGCATTAAAGGCTATAGAGAGATCATCACCTTCTACCTCACCTTGTAATTTAGTTGAATTACTGCCACTTTCAGTTGGTTGAGATAATATTTCAACAACACCGTCATTAACAACAATCTTTATCATATTCCCTTTGTCTTTAGCAAAAATGTTGGCAAGTTTTACACCAGAAGCCAATTCGTCTTTAGAAATTTTAACCTCTGTTGTAAATTCATCCGGAACAATAGTTTTATAATCGGGATATTGAGCCTCTATCATTCTCACATATGCCGTCATATCATCAATCGACACAACCGCAATGTTTCTGTCATCATTAATAAGCAGTGAAATCTTTTTACCACTACCCTTTTCATCTGATTCTTCACCCTTAACTTCCCCACTAAAAGTTTTAACAATATCCGCTAAAGATTTTGCGGGCAAAATGCACGACACCTTATTTTTAACTGGTTTATCAAGCTTCATTGTATATTCAGCCATTCTAAATCCATCAGTACCCGCTAAAACCAAATTATCGTCTTCTAATTCCACATAAACACCTGTTAACTCTGGCTTTGATTCATCTGTTGCAACAACAAACTGAATCTTTTGTAACGCCTTAGAAAATTCGTCACTATCAAGCTCTATCTTTTCACCATCTTCTATTGTTAATATTTCTGGGAATTCAGACGCCACGATACCACTAAAGTGTGCGTTAGATTTCTCGGTCGTAACATTTAAAACCGCACCTTCTAACTCAAAATCAATTTTCTCATCAGTTAATTGACTAACAAATTCAAGCAATAACTTAGCAGGAACCGTAAATTCCCCTTGATCATCAATTTTAGCACCTATCCAAGTTGAAATAGTTACATGCAAATTAGATGTTGTTAACTTTATTCGCCCTTTTTCTGTCTTTATCAAAACATTAGATAAAACAGGCAAAGGGCTTCTAGTATTAACCGCTTTAGACACAATTTGAAGGCCGTGCAAAAGATTATTTCGTAGTACAGTAAATTTCATAATAAACAAAAACTAAACACACAAGCAGGTTAAAGTAAGAGTAATACAAAACAAAAATAATCTCAAGAAAATTTTATAAAAGGTTGCTTAATTCCTATTCTGATTCTGGGTAACTGTAATCTTCACCCATATCTACACCCTCTTCTGCGTCAGTGCCACTGTCTTTTTCTTCTTTTTCTTCGCCATCAGTTGGAATAATAATTACCTTTCTTCCTGCACCTTCACCATCAGATTCAGATTTTACACCTTCTTGAGACCCAACATACTCATGAACAATCTTTCTTTCATAACTGTTCATTGGGTATAACGCAATAGATTTATTCAAAAACCTTGCTTTTGATACAGCGTTTTCTGCAACTTCAAGCAACTTCTTTTCTCTATCTTCTCTATATCCCTCAATATCTAAAATCACACCTCCTGGCTCATTAAACTTTTTATAAAGCATTACATTTACAATATGTTGTAAGGAATTTAAAGTTTCACCATGATACCCAATCAATAAATTGGCGTCTTCAGATGTAATATTAACCTTCAAATAAGTATTCTCCTTATCTTGAGGAACAAATTCTAAATCAGCTTTTATACCGACTTCCTCAAAAATCTTATTTAAAATATTTTCTACTTCGGTTTGTAATTCTTTTGTATCCATAATAAATAAAAACTAAGTTTAACTGCTAATACATTATCACTTTTTTTTCTTCTTCTTTTTTTTCTTTTTCTTCGGTTTCTCAATTTCTAAAACATTTTCATCTTCTATGATTTCCCCCTCAATAATATTATCGCCTTTTAATGAATTTGTTGTACCAACCACACCCATTGCTTTGTTTAGCACCTTATCTTTGTTAAATAATACCACATTTTCTTTATTTAACATCATATATTGACCAACTGCAAATAATGTGGAAATCAACCAATACAAAACTAACCCAGATGGCAATTTAATTCCAATAAACAAAGTCATAACAGGCATAATATAAGCCATTTGGCCTTGCATATTAGACATAATGTCATCAGATTTACCCTTTGTTTTCTTTGCATCTTTTTCCATCTTTTTAATGCCTGGCATCATCATCTTAGACATCACAAACTGAGCAACTGCCGCCAAAACAGGCAAAATATAATATGGATCTGGTTTAGATAAATCTAGATAACCAAAGGTAGTATTAATAACAGTATTTGGGTCTAATCTATAAAAATCAAAATACAAAAGATTATTGATATCGGCAATCGTAGTTCCAGCCGCTGATAAAGTATATGTAAAAACCCTATACAGCGGAAATATAATCAAAATTGGAATAAAACTTGTTAAACAACCCGATGCTGGATTAACACCATGCTCTTTAAAAAGTTCCATTTGCTTTTGCGTATATACTGTTTTATCTTTATATTTCTTTTTTAATTTATCTAAATGAGGCTGTAGTTCTTTTTGCTTTTTAGCGGTTTCCAATTGCTTTTGCGACAACGGAAACATCATCAATTTTATAACAAGAGTTAATGCAATAATTGCAAACCCCATATTATGCCCTAGCCAAAAATAAAACACAATCAGTGCATTAAGAATAGGAATAAATAAAAATGTATTATAAATCTTACTTAATAACTCAAACATAAAATTACGGGTGAATTCCCAATAATAAAAATTCACAAACTAAGCGACAAAATGCTTAATGCATTATACTTTAATATCTAAAATAAGTGAATAAGATTAATTAGTAGCATTTTAGTTACTATCTTTTTTGCTGTCTTTATATGTGACTGGGCTAAGCAAACCATATACCTTAAGGATAACAATATTAAAATACATCGTGAAAACACTCCCTAAAAGAAATGTGATAAACCTTGTCAGATATTTGATATCTTGTGATTCTACGATTTTATTAAAAATAAAAGTAACCATAAACACAAAAACCAAAAGCGAAAACCCAACAAAATACATTTTCAAAGTTGTTAAAAAGTTTTCCCACACTAATCGAAAACTTTTAGAAATTGATTCTAAAATTCCGAATTCGCCTATCAAATAAAATGTATACGCATATGTGAAAAATAGTATCATTATAATTCCCGGTACTATAAGAAAAACAAAACCCAACAGAATTGTTGCATACACGATAAGATATAGCAGTAAAAACCCTGCAATTTTCTTTAACCCAATTTCAACATCCTTATTAAATAGTTCCTTTGCAATAAAATATATTGCATACACCATAATAATCGCCTGAATAATAGGACCTGCTATAATGCTTCCTAGTCGCCAATAAGAAAAACCGGTCGTAAAAACAGCTTCTGTCATCGCTAATAAAAAAAGCTTGGCAAATAAGTTTTTAAAAGGTTCAAAACTACTTAAAACTACTTTGTTTATTGAAATATTTTGTTTACTCATAGTTTGATTATATTATGCAGGATTAATCTTAACAAGAATTATGCACTTATGCTATTTAACAGTTTTGCCAATATATTAATAAAATTAGGGGAATAAAAACCGCCTCAAAAAACAAAATGATGTTTATTTAACCGGGTCATACCCACCTTTATTAAACGGGTTACACCTTAAAATACGATACGCCCCTTTAATTCCCCCTTTTATCAAACCATATTTATCAATAGATTGATATGTATACTCTGAACATGTCGGTGTAAACCTACACATATTTGGTGCATCTTCTGGTTTAAATTTTGACGGCCACCCTTGATCAAGCGACAACCATTTTTGATAAAAACGAATCGATTTCAGCGCTAATTTCTTTAGTATGAACATTTGGCTTTTCATTAACTAAACAACTTTTCCTTGGTATAAAAACATAATAATAATTATTGGGAAATCTCTCAAGATTCAATCTAATCGCCTCACCTATTACACGCCTTACACGATTTTGAACAACAGCTTTCTTGCTAAACTTATTTGACACAATTATCGCAAACTTTTTGTGTGGTTCATCTTTAAACACATCATCAGAAACTTTTAAATAGCGAATAATCAAATGAGAAGTTTTAAAAGTTTCACCTTCATTAAGAACCTTACGAAAATTATATCTTGTTTTTAAACTATATTTTCTACTATACACACAAACATTTTACACTAAAATGCTAAAAAATCGATGTATTTGAATATTATGGGGAATTAAACCGTTATAAAACAGTTTAAAGTTTGTGCATTTTCTTACGATTTCCAGCCACGATTAACAGCAAGTCTTTTTCGACCTTTCAATCTTCGTCTTTTTAATACATTTCTTCCCGCCTTTGTTCGCATTCGTGCTAAAAACCCGTGTTTTTTATTTCCTTTCTTTACTTTTGGTTGCCATGTTCTTTTTGTCATAACGCAGACGATTGTAACAGAAAATTGTTATATGTACAACT
>CAZDNW010000067.1:0-34350 GCA_964506905.1 uncultured Candidatus Saccharibacteria bacterium | reverse complement strand
TATAATCAACAGCATCAACAGCTGTTCCATAGGATTTATTTTTATATTTTGTTCTGGTTTTAACTTCAACAAAATAGATAGCTTTATTTTTAGTAGCTATAATATCGATTTCCCCATATCTATTTATTAAATAGTTTGTTTCTATAATTTTATACCCTTTCAATATTAAATAATGTTTGGCAAATAATTCACCTAAATTACCAAGTTTCTTTTTATTCACAAATTAATTTTTACACAGCAAAAGTTAATAAAAACACAATAAAATCTAACAGTTTAATTTCATAGATATATATGCAATTATGTAAAGTAAATGAATCCAAAACCTAAATATATACAAAAAATTGAACAGCTTGAAATAATTAAAAAGGTAGCATTTGTATTAAAAGAGTTAGAAAATAATGGCATTTCACAAGCCTGTGTGGCTTCTGGTTTTACAAGAAGTTTTTTAGCTAAAACGCCACAATCCGACATAGATATCGCATACTATAGTGACGTAGATTACAAAAAAGCTAGAGAAATCTTTACAAAGATTATCAAAAATCATAACTTAACTAATTTAGATTGGGATTTTACTATATATAATGTAAAACAAATGAATCAACTATATAATTCCGTAGAAGACATGTATCTAGCACTTTTTGTGAATAGTATAGATACAGTATATCTAAATTCACGCGGGCATTTAATTGATCCAACAGGATATGGGTTTAATGATTCTATAAATAGAATATTAAGAATGAATAACTATTTAACAAATGGTTATGATTATACTGACAGTTCGATTGTGTACGTATGCATAGAAGGTTGTAGAAGAATCTATAAATTTAATTGGAAACCTACAGAAGAAAGCATAAAACTAATTAAATATGGTGCAAAGTACTGGGATAAGTTATCAAACTCCGACAAAAGTTATTTCTTAAATAAAAGAATTAAATCAAAATTTAATACAAGCGAATATGAAAAAGCATCAAAAATATATCAAGAATTCGGATGGGGTTTTTTATTTGATTTAGCTAAGGGAATTTAGTCTTACGCTTTTTTAATAACCTTTTTTTCTTTAACTTTAAGTGCTGCTTTACCTACTCTATCTCTTAAGTAATATAATTTTGCTCTTCTAACTTTTCCTCTAGATTTTATAACAATAGAATCAATATTTGGTGAATATAATGGGAATATTCTTTCTACACCTATATTTGCTGCTCCGATTCTTCTAACAGTAAAAGTTTTAGATACTCCACTACCTTTTCTTGCAATTACAAGACCCTCAAAAGGCTGAATTCTTGTTTTCTTGCCTTCAGTTATTCTGTAATTAACAACAATTTTATCTCCTACATTAAAATCTGGTAATTTATTTTCTAAATCATTACCACCATCTTTTTCTACTGTATCTTCTGCATTATTTGAGGCATCTTTATCATTTTTAGTATTATCAGTATCCTCTTTCTTTGTCTCATTTGAATCAGTATTCTCTGCATTTTCATTTGTGTCTTCTGGTTTCTCTTCAACAGCTTTATTAACCTTCTCTTGGGAATCTTTTACACCATTATTTTGTGTGTCAGGTTCTATCTTTTTTTCTTCTGTTGTTGGGTTTTTGTCTGTATTATCTGCCACGATGCGTATTTTAACTTATTTTACTATGATTGACAAGGTATTGTATCAATAAGAAAAATTATCAGCAAGTACTTGTTACATAAAGGGCGGGCAACAATAAATTGTTGCCCGCCCTAAAAACTTTCAATTAAACAGTAACTTTAGTTTTAGATGGTTTTTTAACTTTAAGATTTAAGCCTGTTTTTGTTGCATCCACTTCAATAATGTCACCCTTGGCCACCTTGTCTTCGATTATCAAATTAGATATCTGGTTTTCAATTTCCTTTTGAATTAATCTTTTAAGTGGTCTTGCACCCATTTCTAAACTGTAACCGTGTTCAACTAAATACTTCTTTGCTTTTGCGGTTAATTTTACCCGATATTCATTATCAGCAATTAAATCATTTAATTCGTCAATTTGTATATCAACAATTTTCTCAACTGCACTTCTACTTAATGGCTTAAATACCACAATATCATCGATTCTATTTAGGAATTCTGGCCTAAATCTTGATTCTAGTGATTCTTGCACTTTTTCTTTTATCTGCATATGAACTTCATCCACTTCGTCTAATGTAACCTCATTCATTTCAACTTCAGAAAACCCAATTTTTCCTTTTTTCAAATATTCTGATCCAACGTTTGAAGTCATTATTATTATCGTATTTTTAAAACTAACTGTTCTTCCATGATGATCAGTTAAAATTCCATCATCAAGTATTTGTAATAATGAATTAAATATTTCTGGGTGTGCTTTTTCTATTTCATCAAATAACACAACACTAAATTGTTTTCTTCTAACTTTTTCAGTTAAACCGCCACCTTCTTCATATCCAACATATCCCGGTGGAGCACCAATCAATCTTGATACAGCATGCTTTTCACTTAATTCACTCATATCAACTCGTATCAAGTAATCTTCTGAACCATACATTACATCAGCTAATGCTTTTGCTAATTCTGTTTTGCCAACACCAGTTGGACCTAAAAACATAAATGTACCTATTGGTCTATTTATTGGCTTTATACCAGTTCTAGCTCGCCTAATAGCCTGAGATACGATTTCCACAGCATCATCTTGCCCAACAACTCTCTTTTTAAGTTCTTTTTCTAAATCTTTTAATCGTTTCTTCTCATTTTTTGTTAATTCACTAAGTGGAATTCCAGTGGCACTTGAAACAACACTGGCAACATGTTCACTGGTTAACGTTGGAACAGTTTCAAGTTTTGTCTTGGTCCACAAATCTGTTAATTCCTTTTTTACTTTTTCTAATTCTAATTTTTCTTCTTCTAGTTTTGTTCTTTTATCTTCATCAGTTTCCTTTGCTATTTTAATATTTATTTTGTCTAGCTGAGCATTTACCTCTTTTAATGTATCTGGCTCTTGTCCTGCTATTTGCAATCTTAACGCAGCACCTGCTTCATCTATTAAATCAATTGCTTTATCAGGTAAAAACTTATCTGTTATATATCTAGCAGATAACTTAACTGATGAATCAATTGCTTCTTGAGATATATGTATGTTATGGTGTTTCTCATACCTTGATCTTAACCCCAATAATATTTTCTCAGTATGCTCTAAACTTGGTTCTTCAATTAATACTTGTTGAAATCTTCTTTCCAAAGCTGCATCATTTTCAATCTTTCTATATTCTTTAATCGTTGTTGCCCCAACTACTTGCAATTCTCCTCTTGATAAATAAGGTTTTAAAATATTTGCTGCATCCATAGAACCTTGGGCACTACCAGCTCCTATTAGTGTATGTATTTCATCTATAAATAAGATTACTTGCCCTTGTGTAGCAATAACTTCTTCTATTACATTCTTTAATCTTTTTTCAAAAGAACCTCTGTGAACGGTTCCCGCGAGCATTCCTGCTAAATCTAATGACACAACTCTTTTTTGTCTTAATGGTTCTGGTACAGTCTGATCTGCAATTTTAATTGCTAAGCCTTCAACAATTGCAGTTTTACCAACACCGGGCTCACCTATTAAAACAGGATTATTTTTAGTTCTTCTTGATAATATATGTATCACTCTATCGATTTCTTTATCACGACCAATAACAGGATCTAATTTTCCGATTCGAGCAAGTTCTGTAAGATCACGGCTAAACTGATCTAAGGCACTTGTATTTTCTGTTTGTTTTTTTAATTTAGCAAAGCAAACATCACATAATGCAACATAAACAGTTCTACCATCTATATTCATTACTGTTTGGTGTCTTGCTTCGCGTTTTCTACAATTACTGCAAACTACCATAGTACTTATATATTATAACTAGCACTCTATGATGTCAACTGCTAACAGCAACATCATAGTATACACATTATACACTAGAAATTTCTTAATTTAATCTGAAAATTCTATATTATCAACTATCGAAAGTTTAGAAATAACTCCTGTTAAAATCTCCTTACTTACTGTTCGTTTTAGCTTAAATGTTCTCTGTTTACCCTCTCTAAATAAGCTTATTTTTATAGCATAATTTCCAGGGTTTTCTAATAAAATATCTTTAAGTTGCACTAAATCATTAGAGTCTGCATTTTCGTTTAAAAATAGTGTTGCAACCTTTTTGTTTGTGGAATTCTTAACGGTGTTCTCAATCTTTTCAGTTCTACCATTTATTTTAAGTTTTACAGATCCATCCAAAATTTTTTCAACTGACTCAAATTTATTTATTATTATGCTTAATCTTTCATTTCTTTCATTGCATTTTCCTAAAAAAACAATTGGCTTACCAATTTCTATCTTATCAAAATAATCCTTATAAGTTTTAGGAAACAAAACTCCGTCATACGTATGCGACATATCATCAAGATATAAAAACGCCATAGGATCACCTTTTTTAGTAGTAATCCTTTTTGTATCAGTAATTATTGCCGTAGCAATGATATTTTTTCCATCATTACACCCTGCTTCACTTATTGGTTTTATACCCTTTTCCTTTAATTTATCAATCGCCTCTTGTAATGGATGAGCTGTAAAATAAATTCCTAACAGTTCTTTTTCCCAATTTAACTTTTCAGCAGTGGTTATCGGTTCGACATTAGGCAAAGTTGTAGATACGGTTGGAATCCCTGAGGAATCATTTGAACTTCCAAACATTCCAAGTTGTCCAGAATCACGCATTTTTGCTTCTTTAGATGCGTTATTTAAAGCTTGTTGATATACTGCTAATAACTGTGCTCTTTCTCCAAAATCAGAAAGGGCACCAACTTTAATTAACGCTTCAAGTGTTCTTGAATTAATAGAAGAAACTCTTAAGCATAAATCGTCCAAATTTTTAAAATCTCCGCCTTCTTCTCTTTCTTTTATTATATCTTCAACTACATTATGCCCAACATTTTTAATTCCATTTAATCCATATCTAATTTGCATATCACCCTCTGGTTCAAACGAAGCCTTACTTTTATTTATATCAGGTGAAAGTATTTCAATTCCCATTTCTTTAGTTTCTTTTAACGCCACAACCAACTTATCTGGTTTATTCATATCTGCAGTTAATCTTGCACTCATAAACTGCAATGGATAATGAACCTTCAAATAAGCAGTCCAAAATGCCACCACAGAATACATCGCAGAATGTGCTTTGGGAAATCCATAGTTGGCAAAAGGTAATAGATAATTCCATAATGCGTCAGCCTGTTCTTTCGTATATCCCTTTTCTATCATACCCTGTTTAAATCTAGGCTCTTCGTAAGCCATTTTGTCCTTTTTCTTTTTAGCTACTGCTCTTCTCAAATTATCGGCATCCCCCATAGATTTATAATTTGAAATTTCAACAGCTATACGCATTATTTGCTCTTGATAGATAATAACCCCGTAAGTTTCCTCTAATATAGGTTTAAGTTCTGGAACTAAATATTCGGCCTCTTTTTCTCCATGTTTAACTTTTATAGCCTCTGGAATAAGTTCCATAGGTCCGGGTCTATATGCTGCATTTAAAAAACATAGGTCTCGAATTGATTCTGGTTGTAATTCTCTTAAAAATCTCTTCATTCCTGCACTTTCAAATTGAAACACAGATGTAGTATCACCTCGCCTAAATAACTCAAGTGTTTCTTCGTCATCAACGGGAATGTTATCAATTGTCAACCACTCTTCTTTTGGCTTCCCCTTGTTTATAGCCTCAAGAGTTTTACCTATAATTGTCAAATTTGCCAAACCTAGAAAATCAAATTTCATTAATCCAGCAGCTTCTATCCATCCACCTTCAAATTGTGTCATAACTGAATCTGTTCCACCACCGGGTTCTAGTTGAACTGGTACAAAATCAGTAACAGGTTTTGGTGTTATTAAAGTTGCACATGGATGTTTAGACAAATGTCTTTTCATTCCGGAGATTTTTTCTACAATTTTAACCATTTCGTGTAATTTTGAATCAGATTGGATTATCGATTTAAATTCAGGTACAGCTTCCATTGTTTCCTCAATTGAATATGCAGTACCAAACTTAACTGGTACCATTTTTGATAAATTATCTGCTATTTGTAAATCAATTCCCATAACCCTACAAACATCTCTTATTGCAGCTTTAGTCATTAATCGCCCAAAAGTACAAATAAACACAAAGTTATCTTCCCCATATTTGGATCTTACATATTCAAAAACTCTATCTCTCTCAGAATCTGCCAAATCTAAATCAAAATCAGGCGGTGAGGGTCTATTGGGATTTAAGAATCTAGCAAACATTAAACCCCACCAAATTGGGTCAATATTTGTAATTTCAATAGAGTACGCAACAACCGATGATGTTCCAGAACCACGCATTGATACAACAATTCCATTTTGTCTAGCCCATTTAACATAGTCAGAAGTAACTAAGAAATAATCAGAATATCCCTTTTTATCAATTAAATCTAATTCATAATCCAATCTCTCCTTTATTTCATCTGTTATTTTTCCATACCTCTTTTTAGCACCTTCATAAGCCTGCCTTCTTAATTCTTCTTTGGGAGTAACTCCTTTTGGTAAATATGGATACCTTGGTTGGGTTTCATTTCTATCATATACAATTGAATATTCTTCAACTGTATCCGCTAATTTTTGTGTATTTTCGAGCACTTCAGGGATATCACTAAAAGCTTCAAACATTTCTTCAGGCGTTTTTATATAAGTATGTTTGTATGGTAACCGTCTTGTAGGATCATCAAGAGTTTTTCCATCTTTTATAGCAAAAACCACTTCTTGTGTAAATTCATCTTCGGCATCTAAATAATGTGCATCTGTACTAGCAATTAGGGAAATATTATATTCTTTTGACCATTCTATTAATTGTTTATTTAGTCTTGACTGAAATTTTAAAAATTCATACTGTTCGTCGTTATATATACCTTCGGCATTATCAGGTAATTCATCATTAGGTAATAAACCATGCCTTTGCAATTCCAAATAGAAATCATTTTTAAAAGTATTATGTAAGAATTCCAACCAATCTTTTGCCTTATCTAATTCACCTCTTTCAAAATGTTTACCTAAAGGGCTAGCAGAACAAGCACTAGTACAAATTATACCTTTTGAATATTTTTCTAATATTTCCCTATCTACCCTAGGTTTATAGTACATTCCTTCTAAATGCCCAATAGAAATAAGTTTAACCAAATTATGATAGCCTTCTAAATTTTTCGCCAGTAAAACTAGATGATAATATTTTATACCGTTAATTTCTTCTCTTATAGTTCGCTCTTTGGGGGATATATACATCTCTACCCCAATAATTGGTTTAATTTCGTTTTTGTTACAAGCTTCTACAAATTCATATGTTCCATATAAAACACCGTGATCTGTTAATGCCACTGAATTCATACCAGAATTTTTCACCTTTTCTACAAGTTTGGGAATTCTATTTAATCCATCAAGCATTGAAAATTCTGAGTGCACATGTAAATGCACAAAGTTTGGAATTTGCGAGTTTTTTTGCGAGTCTGCCATATCTTAATTATTATTTTACACTAATAGCATTAAAACTCACCTAGTTTTAGTTTCTATAAGTTATAAGCTTAATAATAGGTTCATTAAATCAATATTTATCTTAAGATTTATATGAAGCTTTTAAAAATTCTATAAATACGGGATGCGGTTTAATTGGTCTAGATTTATATTCTGGATGTGCTTGAGTAGCAATAAAAAACGGATGCTTATCTTTAGGTAGCTCTATATATTCCACAAAAAAGTCATCAGGTGAAGTCCCTGAAAAGATAAATCCGCTTTTTTCGAAGATTTCTCTATATTCATTGTTAAACTCATATCTGTGTCTATGTCTTTCACTTATTAATCGATTCTTTTTGTCTATAAAACCATTATGTTTATCGTATATTTTGAATGCTAATGTTTTTGGCTTCAATTTACATTCGTATGCACCTAATCGCATTGAAACACCTTCGCCCTTTATTACCTGATATTTTTCATTAAATGGAATACTATGTATTATCTTATTTTTAGCGGTAGCTTTTATTTCTTCAGAGTTAGCATCCTCTAACTTTAAAACATTTTGCGCATATTCAACGCACGCAAGTTGCATTCCATAACAAAGTCCTAAATATGGTACTTTATTTTCCCTTGCATATTTAATTGCAGCTAATTTACCTTTTGTACCTCTTTTTCCCCAACCTATGGGCACAATAATTCCATCAATATCTTTAAACTGTTTTTCAAAATTTTCATCATAGTTGTTTGTATTAATAAACTTTAAATTTACATCTATATCAACATTCCAACTTGCATGCTTTATAGCTTCAATCAAGGCATGATAAGAATCTACCAATTCATAATCACCATCATTTTTCGTAAAATATTTTCCAACAATCGCTATTGTGGTTTTCTTTTTCCTTGATTTATTTATTTTTTTCATTAAAGATTTCCAGTCGTTTATTTTTATTCTTCTAATTGGTTTTCCAAAATATTCTAAAACTCTTTTATCAAATTCTTGATCTAAAAATCTTAATGGAAGTTCATATATATTGTCTAAATCTTGCGCCATAAATACATGGTTTCCGTTTATACTTGTTTTCATACCTAATAAATATCTTCTTCGCTTATCGAGTTCTACAGGAGATCTTAAAACCAAGAAATCCGGGTGAATTCCCATAGACATTAAAGTTCTTACAGACATTTGAGTTGGTTTTGTTTTTGGTTCACCTAAATGCTGAGGTACTGGAATATAACTTACATGAACATTAGCCACAGAATTTGGATATAAAGTTCTTAAAATTCTAGAAGCTTCATAGTATAAAACATTTTGATATTCGCCTGCAGTTCCACCAATCTCAATAATACAAAAATCAGAATCCTTTGCTGCATTATAGAATCTATCAAGTATTTCATTTACTACATGCGGTATATCCTCAACATCCTCACCCTCGTAATACATTCTTCGCTCTTTTTGAATAATCTCATTAAAAATCATACCTTTTGTAACATAACTATCTTTTGTTATATCTTGATTTAAAATTCTTTCATAAGTGCCAAGATCCATATCAGCCTCTAACCCATCATCGGTTAAAAATGGATCACCATGTTCGATTGGATTAATCGTACCAGAATCGATATTTAAATAGTTTTCACATTTTAATGAACTTACACTATACCCACGCCTTTTCAACAACAGCCCTAAAGATGCAGCACATAGACCTTTTCCTAAACCCGACATAACACCACCAGAAACAAATATAAAATCTGTCTTCATATTATTCTTTATTTTTATTAAATTTGGGGAATTCTCATCGCCGATTATAAAATCGTTAGGTGCGTTTTTATTCTTTTTAAGACTGGTTTTACGACCTAACATCTAGTATTTAGTGATTAGCTAAAACACAATATATTGTATTATTAATACAAATTATTTTAAATGTGTCAAGAGAATCTTTCTAGCAACCGATACATCAGCTTTACCTTTTGTTGCCTTCATAACTTGTCCGATTAAAAATTGCAATGAATTTTCATTACCAGATTTATAATCATTTACTGCTTTTTCATTTTCGCTAACAATTTGTTCAATTATCTTTTCTAACTCACTTTCTGATGATATTTTACTTGATTCTTTTTCCTTTTCTGCACTATCTATTTCATTTGCTGATTTATCTTTGTAGCCTGCTTCGTTTACAACCAAATTAGCTGCTTTAGAAGGTTTATACCCCATCTCAACCAACTCTTTGTATACCATATATCTTTCTTTATCTTTCATTAAAGAATTAATGTAATCTTTATTTAATCCTACCTCTTGTAAATCTCTTCTAATATCTGAAGGTAATATTAATTCTTCACTCATTACTTTATTTAGCCATTCTTCGTCAACAAAAATTGGCGGAATATCTGGTTCTGGAAAATATCTATAATCATGAGCATCTTCTTTTGTTCTTTGTACAAATGTCTCGCCCGTTTCAGGATTAAATCCTCTTGTTTCTTGATATAATGTTTCACCTTTTCTTAAAGCTTTAATTTGTCTATCTACCTCATATTGCAAAGCTTTTTTCATAAAGGTAAAAGAATTTATATTTTTAAGTTCTACTCTATAATCGGGTAATTCAGTTTCTCCTACTTTTCTAACGGATATATTTGCTTCTAACCTCATATTTCCTTTTTCCATATCCGCTTCACTGACATTTGTAAATCTTGCGATTAATTGCAATTCTTTACAATATTTAACTGCAAATTCTATATCTCTAAAATCGGGTTCTGTAACAATTTCTAATAGAGGTACACCAGATTTATTAAAATCTATAAAAGTTTTGCCATCTTTATGCATAGATTTTGCTGTATCTTCTTCCAAATGTATTTCTCTAAACCTTACTACTCCATCTTTTTGTGAGGAATTCTTATCTAAATAATAACTCAAATCTATTTCGCCACCGATTCCAACTGGGTTATGTGGACATGTAAGCTGAAACCCTTTTGGTAAATCTGGATAAAAATAATTTTTTCTTTCGTAAATAATGTTTGTATTTAATTTACTACCAACAGCTCTGACAAATCTTTGTGCTTTAAGTAATGCATCTTTATTTGGCACCGGCATTGCACCTGGTAATCCTAAACATACAGGACATACATTCTCATTCGGTTCAGAAAAAAATGGATCATTTTTGCACCCACAAAACATTTTAGACTGGGTGTTTAGTTGCATATGTATTTCTAATCCTAATATAATTTCGTATTCCATTTTAAACTTTAACTAATTATTTAACTTTGGTTCTTGTTTGTAATATTCAGTTTCTTTTTCAAACGCATTTGCCACCTTAAAGATAGTTGCTTCATCATATCTTTTACCAATTAACTGCAACCCAATTGGTAATCCATCTTTGCTAAATCCTCCCGGAACAGATATTGCAGGCAATCCAGCAATACTAGCCGGTACAGTTAAAACATCCATTAAATACATTTTCAACGGATCATCTGTATTTTCACCTAATTTAGGAGGCAACATAGGAGCAACAGGTGCCAAAATTGTATCTACCTTTTCAAATACATTTTCGAAATCATTTATTACAAGTGTTCTAACTTTTTGTGCTTTTAAGTAAAAGGCGTCATAAAACCCTGCAGATAATGCATAAGATCCAATCATTATTCGTCTTTTTGCTTCATCACCAAACGACTCTCTTTTATGACCAAATCTAATACCGTCAAACCTGGCTAAATTTGAAGAAACTTCTGATGGCATTAAAATGTAATATACAGACAAAGCATATTTAGCATTAGGAAGTGATATATCAATAATTTCTGCACCAAGTTTTTTATAGATTTCAATTGCTTCATTCATTCGGTGTTTAATATCTTCATGTATATTTTCATCTTCTAAATATTCCTTTACTACACCTATTTTCATATTCTTAACACCATCATCAATAGTATCTAAATAATTAGGTATTTCATCATCAATAGTGGTTGCATCATAAACATCTTTTCCTGCAGTTTGTTGCAAAACTAATGCTGAATCTTTAACGGTTTTAGTTATATGACTAACTGTATCTAAGGAAGATGCCATTGCTATAATTCCATATCTTGATACAAGACCGTAACTTGGCTTAAACCCAACGGTATTTGTAAAACTAGCTGGATTTCTTATAGATCCACCGGTATCTGTTCCCGTTGCAATAAATGACATGTTTGTTGCTACTGCAACCCCAGATCCACTTGAAGATCCACCAGCAACTCTTTCTAAATCGTAGGGATTTCTTGTAGGACCAAAATCACTATTTTCACCGCTTGCCCCATGCCCAAATGCATCTTGATTTAATTTCCCAATAATAATAGCTCCTGCATCTTTTAATTTTTTAACAACCGTTGCATCATACGGAGGTACATAACCTTTTAATATATTAGATCCAGCAGTTGTTTCTAAATCTTTTGTTGAGTATAAATCTTTTAAGGATATAGGGATTCCGAATAATGGCTTGTTTTTATATACATCTTCTGCATCTTCTTTTGACAGCAAATCATCATATTCCTTTGCAATTTTTAATGCGTTTTCTTTATCTATAGTGATAAAAACATTTAATTCTTCATTAAATTTTTCAATATTGTCAGATGCACTTTTCACTAACTCTTGTATAGAAGTCTCTTTTCTTTTTATTTTTTCTATTATTTGTGTAATCATGCTTATAAAACTGCTTCAGTAACAAAATAATCGTCATTATGATTAGATGCATTTCTTAATGCATTCTTTTTAGATATTTTTTGTGTGGAATTATATGCTTCATCCCCATCTTTATGAAATACATTTTTAACATTTTTGTTTACCTGAAATGTTGGGGCGACATTATCTGTGTCAACTTCATCTAATTGTTTTACATAATCTAAAATAGAAGAAAGTTGCTTTTGAAACATTTTAACTTCATCATCAGTTAAGTTTAATTTTGCTAATTTAGCTATGTGTTTAACCTCATCAATTGTTAACATACTTATTTAATATACTTAACTATTTTAATAATTACAACATTGAATTTAATTAAAATAATGAGAAAGGTGGCACCCTTACGGGTGCCACCTTCTAACAAATCATCTAAAAAATAATCTTATTCTTTTTCACCCTTATCTTTCTCTTTATCTTTTTTTGATAAATCGACTTTTACATCTTCTCTTTCTTCTTCACTTGCTGCAAAGAAATCTTCTTCTTTAAAACCTAAAAGCGATGCAAACAAAACATTAGGAAATACTTTTAACTTTGTATTGTATTCTTTAACAACTCCGTTATAATATCTTCTTGCGTAAGCAATCTTTTCTTCGATATCCGTAACTTTTTCCATTAAGTTATTTAATTCAGCATGTGATTTAATATCAGGGTACGCTTCTACTTGAACTTTGATATCTCTCATCATAGAAGAAATTTGCCCTTCAACTTTGGCTCTCTCTTGTGGCGAAGCATTTTTTGTTGCTTCTTCCATTGCTTTACTTCTTAATTCTGTCACTTTTGTAAGAATGTCTTCATCTACTGCTGTCGCTTTTCGTGCAGTTTCAACTAAATCAGGTAATAAATCGTAGCGTTTTTTAAGTTGTACATCTATATCGGCCCAGGCGCCTCTCACCATTTCTCTAAGTTTAACTAGAGAATTGTAAGTAGCCCATATAAATGCTAATACAACTGCTATAATTCCAACAATTATTAATGTTGTAGACATAATATTATTTCACCCCCTGGTTTTCATTACTCTTTATTAACTCGATAATTCTATTTTTAATATCTTCAGGTGTCAAATTGTCTTTTATCATATATCCATCTGCACCAAGCACTTTTGTTTCTTTTATAGTTTCATCTGAAGCTAATACAGTTGTTATATAAATTAGTAAATTTCTAGTTTTATTATTATTTCGTAACATTTTCAGAACTCCTAGTCCGTCAAGTTTTGGTAGCATTAAATCTAAAAGAACAATATCAATATCATCTGCGTATTTTATGGCTTTTTCAACAGCCTCTTCACCGTCTTTTGCCTCAATAACATCGAAACCATTTTCAGTTAAATAATCTGTATATACTTTTCTTAAACCTTCTTCGTCTTCAACTAGCAATAATGTATAAGTTTTCATAATAGATAATTTATAGCACTTATTCCAATCAAACTCAATCTATCCGCTAGACACACCTGGCGAAAATATAAAAAACGCTTTACTCTTTTGTGCAGACACATCTTTTCGTTTTCCGTTATATTTTTTAGGCACCTTAATCCAAAATGTAGATCCTTTACCTAATTCACTTTCAAAACCGATGTCGCCACCCATTTGTTCAATAAAGTTTTTAGCTACATAAAGTCCTAAACCAGTACTTTCACCTGATTTACTCAATTTTAACCCTTCGGATGCTTGTCCGAATTTTGTAAAAATCTTTACTTTATCATGATCAGAAATACCTGGACCTGTATCAACAACAGATACTTTATAAAATTGACCTAAATCATCTATCATTATTCCTACAGAACCTTTTTCTGTATATTTAATAGCATTACTTATTAAATTTTCAATAACTTCTTGCAATCTTGTTCCATCAGTTTCTATAGGTGCAACGATTTTCTTTGGATATATTAAATCTAGCCCCTTTTTGTCGGCTTGTTCTCTAAATGACCTCGCAGATTGAAGGGTTAAATCGTATAAATCAAACTCACCTATCTCTAATTCCAATCTATTATCTTGAATCCTTGATAAATCAAGCATATTATCAACAATTTTTTGCATTCTATAAAGACCATGTTCTAATGATTTTAGATACTGCAATTCCTCATTTGTAATTTGAGTGCCATATTTATTTTTAAACATCCACAAATTATTTTTAGCAATTGAAATTGGAGTTTTTAATTCATGAGAAACCACAGATATAAAATCATCTTTTCGTTTATCTGCATCTTCTTTATGTTTTTCTAAATAATTAACTTTACTTTTTAATCTATCAATTTCTGATTCATATCGAATTTTCTGCAATGAAATCATTACAATTTGTGATAAAAATTCTAATACCTCAAGAGTGTCTTTTGATATCCTTGGTTTAGATGCATAAAAACATAATATTCCTACGGGTTTTCCCAAATATTTTACTCTATAGATGTAAGTTACTTTTACATCTCCAAAAAATTTTTCGTCTATATTTCCTATATGCTTTGTATCAAAGGGAATTCCATCAGACTTTGTAAATTCTTTTTCAAATAGTATTGTATATATTGGCGTGTTTTTTAATTGGGAAATTTTAAGTGAGATTTTAGATGTATCAGAATTTATTGTTTTTACAGATTTTCTTAAATTAGTAGTATAAACCTCATCTAAAAACTTTCGCTCTGAATCAATTAAAAAAAGGGAAATTCCCAAAAATTGTTTTTTAAATTTATGCAAAAACTTATACTCTTCTTCTAAAACATCAACTAAAATTTCTTTTCCGGTATATTTATTAAGCACTAAATCTTCAATTTTTCTAAGTTCGGGCAGATTCATCATACATTAAAAATATAACATATAAATTATTAAATATACAAAGGTTATTACCGCAAAACGTAAATCAAAATCATTTTTTGTTAAACGGTTACTTATTTTCTTTTTCAAAAATAAAATACTCATTTAAATTTTTAGTTTTCCCATCTGATTTGAATGACTTTATCAAATTCATATTGTTAAGTTCATTTCTTATGTCCATCTTTTCATTCTCATTATAAATATGAACATATCTAAGAAAATCCGAATTTGAGAAGCTTAAAAAATAGTCACCTGAATCTAAATCACTTTTGTCAATCCTATAGCGGTCTATAGCAATATCTTTAAATTTTTTCGAGAAACGATTAATGTCATTATCATACTGCCAAAAAGTGTAGGCTAGAATTCCGCCTTCTTTTATTAAGTTTGAAACAACGAGAAACCATTTTTTTCTATATTCGTTAGATGGAATATGATGAGTAACTCCAAAAACAGTTGCAATGTCGTAATGTCTAGGTAATTTATAAATTGAAAAAATATTTTGAAGCTCAGAGATTTTAGAAATAATGTCAAATTTAATAAAGTAGACACTTGAATTTGCATGTTTTTTATTGGCTTTTATTTGTATTTTTGTAACACCATCATCTTGAAAACCTTTAAAGTCATCACTTTTTACTGTGTCATACTTTGTCTTTATAGTTTTTTCAGCTATCTTCAATAACCTACTACTTGCATCTACACCGTAATAATCAAAATCAAACTTTGCATTCTCATACAAAAACTTAAAAAACCTGCCGTTGCCACAACCCAAATCTAAAATTTTTGTTTTTTTAACTCCTGCGAATTTTTTATTACAAATGTCAACTACGGCATTCCATCCTTGCCATGGTGATTGTCTAGTCAAATTGAATTCCTCATATATATTTTCATAAAAGTCTTTATTTAATTGGACTAATTGATGAAATGTTTTATCATTCATAATATGAAAACCGATAAACAGTTAGAATCAATTATAACTGATATTTTAAAATTAAATAGCATAGATGAAAAAAATGTGTTAAAGATATTCAGAAAATACCCTAAAAACAATAAAGGATTATATAAAAAATCAGACGTTTTAATATATTATAAACATTTAAAATCAAATAAACTAATTCAACTAGATGAATTAGAAGAAGAAAAATTATTTGATGCATTAAAACTAAAGAAAACAAGAACAATTTCAGGAGTTACCCCTGTTACAGTTTTAACAAAACCGTTTCCATGCCCAGGACAATGCATATTTTGCCCTAATGATGTTAGAATGCCAAAAAGTTATTTGGCTGACGAACCAGGTGCACAAAGAGCGTTTAAAAACAAATTTGACCCATATCAGCAAACATACAATCGACTTGTTGCATATAATCAAATCGGACATCCAACAGATAAGATTGAATTAATTGTATTAGGTGGAACTTTTACCGCATACCCATTAAATTATCAAATTTGGTTTATTAAAAGATGTTTTGATGCAATGAATGATTTTTCTAAAGAAAATTCATTAAATACCATAGATATTAATGCTGAAATCCCATACGATAAAAACAAAATAGAAAGTTTAAGTGAAAAAAATCTTTCCTACAATAAAATAGTTTCACTGGCTCTTAATTCCACAAAAAATGAAACTGCAACATTTGAGGAGCTAGAAAAAGCACAAAAAATAAATGAAACCGCTGAATCAAGATGTATAGGGCTGGTATTAGAAACAAGACCAGATGAAATAACAAAAGAAACTGTTACTACAATGAGACATTTAGGTGCAACAAAAATACAATTAGGAATTCAAAGTTTAGATGACGAAATTTTACAAGCAAACAAAAGAGGACACACAGTAGATGATAATGCAAAAGCATTTGCTTTGTTAAGACGAGCAGGCTTTAAAATTCATATACATTGGATGCCTAATTTATATAAATCAACACCAGAAAAAGATATAGAAGATTATAAAAAACTATTTAATGATGATAGATTTAAACCAGATGAAATAAAGGTTTACCCTTGTTCACTTATAGAAAGTGCTGAATTAATGAAATATTACAAAAAAGGCTTATGGAAACCATATACAAACGGTGAATTAATTAAGGTTTTAACTGAAGTTTTTAAGGCTACACCTGAATATTGCCGAATAACTCGAGTAATTCGTGATATAAGTTCTGATGATATAGTTGTCGGTAATAAAAAAACAAACTTCAGACAAATAGTCGAAAAATCATTAAAAGCACAAGGAATTCAACCTGTTGAAATAAGATCTAGGGAAATAAGAAACAAGCAAGTAAACAAAAAAGACTTGCAATTAAAAATAACAACTTACTCAACAACAGTATCCACAGAATACTTTTTGCAATTTGTGACAAAAGAAAATAAAATTGCGGGATTTTTAAGATTATCATTACCAAAAAGGATAAGCAAAACATCACACTTTATAAAAGAATTAACAAATTGTGCAATTATTAGAGAAGTGCATGTTTATGGGCCAAGTATAGAAATTGGTGAACACAAGACAGGAAAAGCACAACATCTCGGTTTGGGAACACAACTTATTAACAAAGCAACAGAAATTGCAAAAGAAAATGATTTCAAAAAATTGGCGGTAATATCTTCGATAGGAACAAGAAAATATTACGAAAAGTTTGGATTTAAATTAGAAAATTTGTATCAAATCGTAAACTTGTAATATATAACAAATCTTGGTTTATTTAATGAAATTATAAATATCCCAAATAAAAAGCACAAAATAAAATTTAATCATCAAAAATATCTGAAAGTTGTTCAATTAAAATATTGTTTGCTTTTAATATTTTAAATCCTTCTGTGCTTGTATGTTTAGCCATAAAATAAACAGCAGAAAACCCCGCTTGCACTATTGCTCTAGAACAAATTATGCATGGTGAATTAGTTATAAACATAACCATACCCCTAGTCGGTATCCCATACTTAGCACATTTTGCAATAAGTCCTATTTCAGCATGACTTGAACATACCTTTTGAAAATCCCTACCTTTTAAGTTTTCTACTTCTCTAACACACAATCTTTTACCGTTTTCATCAAATGCTTGGCAGTAAATTTCGCCTTTTAAGGTTTGATTCCATGATTTAACATAAATAAAGCCATTTTTTTGTTTAACAAATTCATCTGATTTAGCTTCATCTGATAACTGTATATTTGAATCTTTTATCACACCAACACACCCAACCTTATAATTACAACTAGCATTATCAGCAATAAATGCAGCTTTTTTCATAAAGTCTTTCTTTTGAGAATCGGTTAAATTTAACATTATTTAATAAGTTATCAAGTTTAATACCTTAAAACAATCATTATTTACAATAATTACCAATCTTTTAACGGCTTAGTCTTACTAGCTTCGTTTAATTCTTCACCAAATAATTGTTCTAATCTTAAACCAGTTGCTTTACGAATTAATTTATTTGAACTCAAATTTTTTGACTGCGGTTCTACACCAACAACCTTTCCTTTCCAATCCTTAATATCGGTAAAATAAGATAAATCGGTAGCTGCTTCATTCCAATCTTCGTTTATTGTGAAAAATATATCTGGTTTTAACTTTTCTATAAACGGTTTTACATCCTTTTCATCATAAATAACAACAAAATCTGTAAATCTAAAAAAGCTCATTAACTCAGCTCTTGAATATTCTGTAATAACTGGTCGGCCTGCACCTTTATACCTTCTAACAATTCTATCCGTTGGAATTCCCAATACTAATATATCTCCTTGATCTTTCGCTTTTTGAAAAAATCTTGTATGCCCTGCATGAAGCAAATCGCAGGTTCCCATTGCTAGTACTATTTTCTTATTACCTAGTTGATAAATATCTCTAATTCTATCAACTTCATCATAATCAACTATTCTAGCAATATATTCTTCACAACACCCTTTTGCTTTATGAATATGTTTTCCAAAATATAATGTATCATCTCTAATATCTGTTTTTAGACTTGACCATTTTTTCTTAGACCAATCACCTTTACTTAAATCAATTTTTGTTTTACCAAAAAAATATTCGACTTTACTTTTTATTCTTACATCTGCAACTCGATTTATCATGTCGCTTGCACTTACATAAATTTCATCTTTTTGCGTTTTTATAACTTTAATACCCAAGTCATTAGCAATGGTTTGTTCAGCAGATGTTCTAATATTTGTTATCCAATCATTTTCAAGAGTAAAAAATACATCTGGCTTTAAAAGACTAAGTTCTTTTGTTAAATTATCAACATCTACTAAAACAGTATTATCAACAAAATCAAAGTATTGAATTTGTTCTTCTCTATTTATCTCATCAATAAGGGGAAGTCTTTTGGTTTTAACTCGTTTTTTAGATTCATTTGTTGCTACACCTACAACTAAAATATCACCTGATGCTCTCGCCTTTAACAAATAAATTGCGTGTCCACTATGAATTAAATCATACGTTCCATATGTGAATACAATTTTCTTATCTTTATGCTTTTTTCTAAATTCCGCTAAATCAGTTTTTTCTAAATGTTTTAATTTATACAATTCTTTGCTCATAACTACACCACACTATATCATATAGTTATTTTATTTCCATACATATTACTTATAAAATACTTGCAGTAATCAAAATAATTTAGTAATTTTATTAAGTTGAATTATAATGTATAATCAATACGCACAATAATTTCTGGGGGTGTAGCTCAATTGGTTAGAGTGTCTCCCTGTCACGGAGAAGGTTGCGGGTTCGAGTCCCGTCACTCCCGCCAGATATTGCAAACATAAAGATTTAACCTGCTTAATTGCAAATATCACTGTATTAATACCTACTCTTTACATTATAATTGAATGATAGTTTGTAAAATAAATAATAGTTATTAAGAATATCAATTGAATTTTGATAAATCTAATTCGTTATCTTGTTCAAATTTAATACCTAACCTAACAGCAGTTACTGCCCGTTCTATTTGCCTCGCCAAATCAGCTGCATTGCCTAAAACTGAAACTGACAAGTCTTTATCTATAATTTCATAACATAATTTATTCGCAGCTTTTCTTTCGTTGGCATTGATTCGCCATTCTTTTATATATTCATTTCCACGAGGAGTTGCCAATTTAACAATTACATCCTCACCTTCAGTAGACACATGAAAATTGCCTCGAGGATCCCACTCACATCCAGCATATTCATTATTTTCTAATATTTTCGCAACATCAGAAAAATTATGTTGGTATATATGCGCCATATTAGATATTGTTATTAATGATCCCATTTCTACATCCAACTTTTCTGCAATGTCTGACTGTAATTTTCTAATTGCAAATGCATTAAGAGGCCATGCATTATACATATCATTACTTCTAAAATATGCCGTCAATTGAAGCTTTCCTTGGTATATTTGTGCTTGAATTAAAAATAAACATGGAATTTTTTTAGGCGGTCTTTGAGGAAATACATCAGTAAATGTATTTCCCAATAATGCTATTGCACCTTTGTCATATGGAAATTTTGACAATTTTCTAATTATAGAAATTTCAACTTGATTAATTCCTCCATGTTCAAAAAACTTTTGAAATCTACCTATTTTTAACCAAGGATATATTTCTTTTAATGCGTCAATTTCATCTGACGCATAGTTAAAAAGCCTTTCGCCATAGGTATAATCTTCTGTATTTCGGTTATAATCAAAAAAACCTTTTAAGTATTTATCCAAATCCTCTTTTGTAAATGGTAAAAAATCTGGTAAATACCAATTTTGCGGATCTTCATCTGTTATAACTACAGATAAATTCAACATTTCTTTTAAAGTATTTGATGTATCAGATACATAATTCATAACCGGCTGTGATTCAAGCCCAAATCTATTAATATGCTTTAAAACTAATAAATACGCATCTGCAATCGTTGAAGACCTAATTTTAGTAAGATCAACTTCAGAAGGAAATTTGGAGATGTCAGGAACAGGTGGCTCTTCAAAAACTTCTGGGTTTCTCCAAAACTTTTGTTTTATATTACTGTCATTTGCGCTTTTTACTATATTCTCAACATTTTTAATGTCTTCAATTCCAATATGGTCAATTATTTTAACATTTTCTCTGAAATCATTTATTGCCTCAAGTGAAATTTCCTTTTCAATATAGAAATCATCGTTTATTACCTTATAATTTTCATCTATTCCATATTTAATTAGATTTTTCAATCCAACCCCACTCCCCATTAAATCGTTTCCTATTAATATAAGTTTGGTTACTTGAGGTTTTGCTAAAATATTGCGTACTAAATAATTTATGCCTTTTTTAGTATATAACTGACCCATTACTAAAAAATCATTTTTATCAATCTTATTAAGAACCATTTCTTTTGGTGTCCATAAGGTTGCTATAGCAAGACTTGAATTTTGATTTCCAATAACCAATTTGTCTTTAAAATAAATTGGCCACTTATTATCTTTATTTAGCATATTTAAGACCTTAACTTTCTGGCTAACTCATCAACTGGAATATTTATATTCTGATATTCCCATTTGAAAAGTTTATTACTAAATGGTATTAAATGTGCATGAACATGAGCAACGGTTTTTTGGGCATTAAATCCAGAATTCATACGAAAAATAAACCACACATATTCTATGTTTAATTTATCTTTTAATAACTTTTTTCCATAATCAGCTAGTTGTTTTATAGCTAACATTTCATCATCTGTAGTTTCTTCAAACGATTCAAAATGTCTTCTAGGAATTATTAACAAATGCCCATCAATATAAGGAAATAAGTTAACAGTTAAAACAACATTATTAATTTCCTTTATTATATATTTATCCTTTAAATCGCAAAAAACGCATTTCCCAGTATTCATCCATATTTTTGAATAATCACCTGTTGATCTTGCATTATAATTAGGCATAATAAATTAATAATATATCAGGTGCTAGAAAATATCCATACTAAAATACTTAAAATACATTTAGCTCGAACTAAACTCATTTACTCAATAATCAGATACGTATAATAATTGTATTCATATGAACACAAAAAGCCCTAGAGGGCAAAGGATGTGACGAGAAAAGTAGTTATTAATCCTTGTAACAATAACAAATTCGAATCAAACACCTTATAGACAAATTATCTGAGTGTGATATAAAATACAATAAAGTACCCGCCCACCTCAATAAAAATGGCAAAAGGTTCTACTAAGCAAAAAAAACAGAAAATTCAAATAGAAAAAACAGACAGAGAGGAAATGCAAGAATTGAAGGAACCCAATACATCTGATAATGATACAAATAATGCTTCCAATCAAACAAAGTCAAACAAGAAAAACTCAACATCAAACGACAATAAAAATAACCAAGAACAAAGCACCGAAGAAAAAGACTTAAAAAAAGATGATATAAACTTTGCGAATGTAGACACATCAGATATCAGTAAATCACAGACAAAACAAGCAAATTCAAATACAAAACAAGAAGTTACAGTTGAAGATCTAAAACCATCAAAATGGGGAGCTATTTTTGCAATAATATTCGGAATTTTATTAATCGCAGGAGGGTTTTTTGCATACAATTATATGATGCAAGAACAAGGAAAAATAACAGAAGAAGCATCATCAACGGAATACACCGAACAAAAACAACCAGAATTACCTAACCCCGAAGATTATGCGGGAATAATTCCAACAGATGAAAATGGCACTCCAATCAAGGACAAACTACAAAATTTAACATTAGAAAACAAAAACGATATCAAATTTCAAAATAATAAGAATGACATAAATAAACCAATCAAAAACGAAAATGAATCTAACATTCTAGGCACACAAAACACTAATAACAATGAAGCAACACCAAATAACATAATAGAATCTAACAAACATAAACCGCATTTAGTAAATCAAATAAACAATCCTGTAACCAAGAACTGGAAAGCAAATGATTACAAACATGGCGATATATCCACTGGAAAGTACACTGTAATTTCAGGAGATACGCTTTGGGAACTAGCTGAAGGTGCTTATGGAAACGGTACGCAATGGCATAAAATTGCCCAAGCAAACAATATATCATATTTACCAAACGGAAATCCGCTAATTATTCCTGGGCAAGTCTTAACAATACCTTAAACTTGATTTAGTATATAATCATATTACAATAAACATTGAACTACCCGCGGGATTAGTTGAGTGGCTCAATATTACCTTCCCAAGGTAAAGACACGGGTTCGATTCCCGTATCCCGCTCCAAATTACAATCCATTCATTGCATAAAATATATAAAATTGCTAATATCTTAATGTGTCTACACAAAAATTGGGAAATAATAAATATCAACACGGAAAATACAAAACTAAAAATGAACACAAAGGTTGGTTTGTAGGAGCTTTCCTAAAGAAAAACAATCCATGTAAAACCGATAAAATCGAAATAGTTTATAGAGAGCATAAACCCGGGGAAACAAGCAAACCACATTACCACAAGCAAAAAAATTGAATTGTTAATTATGATTGAGGGCGAAGCCTTATATTATGTTAATGATAATGAGGTAATTCTGAAAAGCGGTGACTACTTATTTGTAGATACTAATAACGTAATATCAGGCAAATTTTTAAAACATTCAAAGCTTTTTGCAATACATTCACCAAGCATTCCTTCTGATAAGTTCGAAGTAAAATAACAAAAAACTATAGTATCTTTATCCACCAATCAAAAACCGTCATTCTATTACGGAGTCCCTACTATAATCTCTATGTCTGCTGGATAATCCTCTGCCAACTTCTTATTTCCAAATTCAACTTTTTTCGAATAATTTGTTTTTAGAATATCATAAATCTTATTAACCTTATCAACATCAGCTTTGGGCTTATAATATATATATGTTGTTGTATAATCAGTTGTATAAGCTTCACCAACATTTACTTTTGTTGGACCTATTTTTAGCAATGTAAGTGTAGATAATGCAGAATCTAAATTTTCTCTGTTGGTTGTTCCGTTCAAAACTCGTATTTCTAGTTTCTTTACTTCGGCCTTCTTCTCAACAATGTCCCCAGAAGAGTTATCGTCTTTCGTGACAGTTTTTGTACCCATATCTACATTTTGAACATTATTATTGTTCGCATCTAACTTATTGGCGTTGTTTTCTGCTTTTATATTAGATGTATTAATACTTTGAGAAGGTGCATTCTTATTATTATTTACTGAATCTACTGAATTATCCTTAAAATATTTATAAAGAAAGAATCCCATAATCGCTAACATTATCACTAAAACAATAACTAATATCATCATAGAACTGCCTTTATTGTTATCTTTATCTTTCTTCTTAGCTTCACTTGGTGTTTCCTCTTTATTAAAGATGCTTAAAATTTTATCGATAAATGATTCTTCTTCTTTTATATTCCCTTGTTCTAAATCTAACGAGAAACCATCTTCCTCTACAGATTGATCATACTTAAGAAGTCCGATGTATGGGGCAACCTCTATCAAAAGTTTTTTAACTCTAAACATGTCAATATCTGTAGGTTTTATTATTTTACTAATTCCTGAATATAAACAAATAGTATCATCTTGCAACTCATACTTGTTCTTAAGATAATTTAGCATATTTCTAATGTATGATTTATCATCAACATCCGATAAAGATGCTGCAAAATATACAAAATTATTTTTAACCAAAACCAAAACACTTTCTACAGTGGAAAAATATAATACAACAGTAAACTTATCAGCATTAACAACTCTAGATAAGGTTACTGAAAATGGTTTTATATGTCTTATTTTTACACCACAATGGTCTAGTGTGTTATGAATTTCATCATATAATTTTCGTTGCATTGCGGCAACTTCAATTTGGTAATGTCTATCTGTATGCGATATAATTTTGTAATCCCAAATGACATCTGATATGTGCTCAGGTATACTTTTTTCTAGCTTTTCGGAAATTGGATTTCTAATATCACCGTCTTTATCAACATAATACTCAACATCCATTTTCATTATATAAATTAATGCATCGGAAATTAATATAGATACACTTTTAAACTTGTGTGCCTTGCATATTTGATTAAGAGTTTGTGCTATTCCATTTGCATATTTCCACTTCAGCGAATACTTTACCTCAACAGTAGGAGATTTTCCTGTTTTTACTTCTACATACTGAATCTCTTTATTTGTTATTACTAATATATTTTTATTCTTCATTTTTCTTTAATATAAGTTTTAGTTTCTGTTGCCGTCTGAATAACAGTCGCCTCTAGCGTTTTTGAATACCCTTCATTGTCATAAGACACAGCATAAACCGTAACTGTCGTATTGGCATCAGGATTTGTTACCGTTGTCGTAACATCGCAAGTACCAATTGGTAATACAATTGTATCAGAAATATCTTTTTTAAGATAATGCCTAACTAAAACATCATTAACACACGATTCAACAACTTGATCATATACAAACGACTTATTATCAGAAATTACAACCTGCCCCTCTGTAACAGACGCTAATGAAAGCGACAATCCAATGATTCCCATAACCGCGGTAACAATAATTGCAGTTATTAATGCAACATAACCTTCTCTCATTTTATATTTTCTTTTATTATTATTCATAACCATTAATTAGAACTAGAATTAGCAACTACACTAGATGATATACTTCTTTTAATAACATTATCACTGTTAATGGTTGAATTCCCTATATATGTCAAATTTAGTGTATAATTTATCGTTGGAAGTCCACCTGTAATTGTTAAATCTTGAAAATCTACAGAATCTACTGAAACTAAATTTGTTGATAAATTGCAAAAATTTGTTGTATTACAAGGTCTATTTGTATCTGTACCAATACCTATTTCTAATACACCGCCATTTAATCTTATTATTGTTGGATTTCTATAACTATCTTCTGATAAATCATAAGTAAGTGTAATTTGATTAGGGGAATCAACTGATACAGAACTAGCACTACCTATTTCGTAATTTAATTTATTGTTAATAAACCGTATATTATAACTTAATTCTTGTATCGCATTAGAATAAAGCCTTTGTTTTTGCCCAATTAATGTATACATAACCATACCAGACATAAAAATTGTTAATACGGCAATATACACTAATAATTCTATATATGTAGTTCCTTTTCTTATTTTAATCATCTTAATTCTCCCACTTAAAATCAAACCAGTAATAAACTCCTGATGCTCCATCTGTTTCGTGAATTGTAAAAGCGTGTCCACCGGCATCAGAATAAAAATAATTACCTAAACCGTTCCATTCGTTTGTAGCAATTTCTCTAACATCATCACCTAATATAGCCATTAAATTATCTGTTTTGGGATCTGCGTCAACAACAACAGAAACAACCGTTGAGCTCATACTACCAGCCATATCTTGAGCAGAACCAGTATCCACAAAATATCTTGGTTGAGAAGTTCCATCAGAAAATACAGTTAGTTTATCACCAGAATCATGTTCATAATCAAAATCAAATGCCATATCTACTGCGTTATACGCATTTGTAGTTACCAAATATAACCCATCAGATGATGAATAACACACTATTGGATATTCCTTCCACCATAAAATAGTACTTTCCCCTTGCATACACAAAGTATATTCATTACTAACATTTGGGTTATTTCGAATTCTAAACATAAGAGGGTTATAATTTAAAATACTTCCTAACGCTAATGTTATTGTAAAACTAGCAATCCATGATTCCGGGTCGAATTTTTTAATCGTAAAATTACTATTGCCTGTAGAATTATATGCCAAAAAGAGCGAATCATTACTCGCCGAGTCATAAGTCCAACCGATAGAAAAATTCTCATAACCAAGACCACTCGATCCATCTGCGTGATGTGTATATATAGTAGATTCATCATCTCTAAAATAAACCGTATTTATATTCTCATTCATATCTCTATATGCAATCATAATATCGTTTGCGTGTAATCTAGATTTTGCACTTAACCATTCTGGCACATCAGCATCACTTTCATTATTGGGAATACCACCCTCAGACGACCAAGCTAACGCTCCACCGTCATCACTCCACTTTCTATATTTAGGCTGATTTGTTCCGTCGCTATAAAATACATAAAAGTCGCCGTTTTGCATATAAACTCCATCATAATTTCTAGAATTTTGATATGTTGAAGTGTCATAAAACGATGCCAATTCTATTGGATTACCCCAACCGTCACCATCCCAAACGATTGCATAAATAGCATTCTGGTTGGCGTTATTAACACTTCTTGTTACCGCTATCATCTCTTTTCGTACATCTGTTTCATATAATTCTACTCTTCTAATGGTATACCCAGACAACAAAGGGTAATCATATGCTATTGATTCATTAGTCCAAAAGCCCAAATTACAGGGACCAGTAGCACTATAGACTTTATATTTTAGAACTTCTTTTCCATTATTATCTTCATCCGAATAAACCAAAATCCCTTTGGAATCATCAACTGTTAGCGATCCCCAATTTGATAAATATGTTACTGACTCTACAATATTTTTTTCGCTAGGTGTACTTTTTTTATTATACTCAACCGTAACAATAACTTTCTTAACATAAGGATCTAGTAAATCTGAAGGATTATCTGTTATATTTCCGTTCGAGTCTCTGTAAACATTGTCAATTTGAATTTTACGCGTGTAATCACCTATTATATCTTCTGTGCCAGATAACTCATAATTACCTGTTGCTGTGTTAACAATTAATCCGTGTGTTTCTCCAGGTGTTAAAGTCCTTAAACTTCCGCACCATTCTTCTTTTTTTATAGATTTTACTGCTTCTACTGCTTCTTCAGCATATATGGTAGCTTCATCCAACTTTTGACTTGTTTGATTTAATATTACTGAAGAAAAAATACTTGTTATTGCCGTTAAAGATATTACAGAAAAAATAGCAATAGCTAAAATAAGTTCAATTATACTAACTCCATTTCTTATTCCATTATTAGATCTAAGTATTATTTGTTCTTTTTTCGAAAATTTTTGCTTGCCATTCATACAACTATAAATAATTAATTGTTCACAACAGCCATACCACCAACATTATTAATTGTTATGGTATTCTTAAATCTACCAGTATGTATCAAAATAGTTGTTTCAGAATCCGGGTTGCCGGTATTATTCTCGAATTCAATATCACTTAAGCCTGTTATTTCTGTATTTCCTGGAATTGTGTAAACATTTTGATAAGTTGGTGCGTTACATGAACCACCATATAATTTAATTTGCCCATTTGACAAACAAATACCCCATGGCCCACCTGATTTATCATTCATAGCATATGATTGTGCTTTTCTCATCAAACTAATCGTCTGGTCCAACGATTTAGAGTGCTTAACCCCATTTAAATAACTTATTGAATACGGAACAGATAATGCCGCTAATATCCCTATTATTGCTAAAACTACAAGCATTTCTATTAAGGTAAATGCTTTTTTATTTGAATTTTTCATTGTATATCCATTAATTAATACTACCTGTTATTTGGTATATTGGCCCAATAATTGCAATAGCTATAAACCCAACCATCAAACCCATCCCTATTAATAAAAACGGCTCTATTATTGACGACATATTTTTTGTCATATGGTCGATTTCCGTTTCATAAAACTCACTCATATACTCCAAAACTTCAGATAAATTACCCGTTCTTTCACCAACACTAATCATTCTTGGAATCATTTCTGGTATTTCTTTATAACCGCCTTCTTCTAGTGAGTCACTTATATTTTTACCTTGAATTAAAGCATCTTCTACTTCATGTAGATCTTTGTTAAAAGTTAAATTAGTCATTGTATCCGCAGTAGTTTCCAAGGCCTTCGTTGCTGGCACTCCACTATTTAGTAATGTGGCTAAATTTCTACACATTCTTGCTAATTGAGTATATTGTATTAGTTTTCCAAAAACCGGCATTTTAAGCTGAATCCTATGCCATTTTGGTTTTACTGGTTTTGAATTTAAAAACATTTTTAGTAATACAAAAAACACCCCAATACTGATAAAAATCAATATCCCATGGTCTTTCATAACGCCAGCAAAAGCCATTAATATTTTTGTTGAAGTTGGCAATTCTGCATTTAATGAATCAAAAAAATCAACAAACTGTGGCAATATATAAATAGAAATAAACCCACCAATACCAAAAGTTGCGACCAAAATTAATGTCGGATAAAACATTGCACCCTTTATTTTCTTTTTAAGTTCGTAATCTTTAGCTAATTGATCAGCCAAAAACTCAAGGGTTGTTTCTAATGTACCGGATTCTTCACTAACTTTTACCAAACTAGTATAAAATTTATCAAACACATTTGGAAATCTTCCTAATGCATCATGTAACGATTTCCCACTTTGTACATCCTCATACACCTGCCTCAATACTTTCTTAAAGTACTTAGATTTAGCGTGATTTGCTAAAGTATCAAGTGTTTCTGAAATTGGCACACCAGATTTAATCATAATATGCATATGTTTTGTAAACATAAGAAGTTCGAGTGGTTTTACTTTGTCAAAGGGATTTTGGAATTTTCTTGTCATTATTCTTTTGAAACTCTAATTACTTCATCAATCGTTGTTACACCAAGTTTTACTTTATCCAACCCATCTTCTAACATTGTTTTCATGCCTTTACTAATAGCAATTTCGGCTATGGTAGCGGCACTTTGTTTGTTAACAATGGCTACCCTTATATCATCATCAATTTCCATAACTTCATAAATACCAACCCTACCAGAATACCCTGTACCGTGGCACTCATCACAACCTTTTCCTTTATATACTCTCTTGTATTCAGAATATTTAAAATGGTCCTTAACAAATTCAGCAGGAAAGTTTTTGGCATATGTTTTAAAATCAGTTTGAGACAACTCAACAGAAACTTTGCAATTATCACATATTCTTCTAACAAGCCTCTGCCCAACTATAACATTTAAAGATGACGCGACTAAAAATGGCTCAACACCCATGTCAAAAAGTCTAGGCACTGTTGTTGCAGCATCATTTGCATGTAATGTAGATAAAACAAGATGCCCAGTCATTGATGAATTTACTGCAATACTAGCAGTTTCACTATCACGAATCTCACCTACAAGAATAACATCTGGATCTTGACGAACAATTGCTCTTAATCCAGACGCAAATGTAAGTCCTGCTTTATTATTCACTTGAATTTGACTAATACCCGCAATTTCATACTCAACAGGATCTTCGATCGTCATAATATTTATTTCCCTTCTGTTAAGATTTTTCAAAATCGCATATAAAGTAGTAGTTTTACCTGAACCTGTTGGACCTGTTGTTAAAATCATTCCATACGGCTTTTTATAACCTAGTTCAATCTTCTCTAACGACTCTTCTCTGAAGCCAAGATCTTTTAACGACATCTTTCTTGATTTTTCAGATAAAAGCCTTAAAACCACCTTCTCGCCTTCTGTAACAGGCACTAATGAAACTCTAAGGTTAAGTGTTTCATCATACATCTTTTTTTGAATTTTTCCATCTTGGGGCTGTTGTCTTACATCTGTTCTCAAATTACTCATAACCTTGATTCTTGTAACGATTTGTTCGTGCACATCAATTGGGAATTCTGCAATATCGTGTAACATTCCGTCAATTCTAAATCTAAGAAGTGAATATTTTTCTTCAGGTTCAATGTGAATATCAGAAGCTTTGTTTTTATATGCATAATCAATAACCTCATCAACAATCTTAATAATAGGATGTTCTTTTGATTTCCCATAAGAATTACGTGCTATTTTTACATTTTCTTCTATAATCTTTTCAAATGAATTTTCAACATCCTCAACATATAAATCAAACATATCTTTTATATCTTTATCAGCTGTAAAATAATATTTAATATTCAATCCTAATTTCTTTCTCATAAAATCAATGACCATAAAGTTTGTCGGATTTGCCGTAGCAACATATAAGGTTTTATCTTCTTTTTTAAATGGAAATACAAGTTGTTCTCTTGCAAACTTTTCTGGAATATACTTTAAAACTTGTTTATCTATCTGTGTATGCTTTAAATCAATATATGGAATCTTAAGTTCAGCAGCGATAAGTTGAGCTAACTGTGAATTTTTAATCAAACTACTATCTAATAAGTATTCATAAAGAGTTATTCCTTTTGCTTTTGCGTCTTCTTGAGCTAAAGTAAATTGCTTTTCAGTAAAAACTCCTGGTTCTACAAGTATTTTTTTTAAAAGATCTTCAGTAATTTGCATTGGGCAGAAACTAATTTCAAATTTAGACTTTATTAATATAAAGTATACAACATATTATGCGGAATTTATAGAAGAGTAAAAAACCTTAAATTATCTATTTTTGAAAATAAAAAGAGAGGGGCTCGGCCGTAGCCCCTCTCTTTCAATCTCTAACATACAATACTTTTTATCTAGATATAGTTATGGCTTCGTTTTCAGCACCACAAGATGCTATGGTGATAGTTTTGATTGGACCAGTAAAACCACCAGAGCCATCAGCTTCTCTTGTTACTTCAATCGTATAACCAGTATTATCTGCATGTGAATTATTTGCATCAACTGGTATTTCAGCCAATACATCAGATAAGTCTGTACCGATGTCAAACATAGCCGTTGCAACCTCACCAACACCAGCTACGTGCTTTGTGTGGGAAGCATTACATAATGACTGATCACTTGTGTTCGGATTAACAGCGTTTGTTGCATCGGTCACTATTTCATAAACTGTGCCAGCGGCTAAATTAGTTGCGTCCCATGTTGTGGGAAATCCTTGATTGTCGATAACATACGTATGTATACCATCAAGAATAGTAGCGACATCTGTTTTTCTTTTCGCATCTCTAGAATCTCTAAGTCTTTTTGCAGGGTTCATCGCTACAAAAACGGTTACTGCTAATGTAGCTAAAATTGCGATAACAACTAAAAGTTCTATAAGTGTAAAACCTTTTCTATTTACTAACATTAGTTTTCACCCCCTTTTATAATTATATAATTGAAATTCTCAACTAAATTAACTAACTAAATTAACTACTTAATCATCGATTCAATTTTATCTACAAGCTCTTTAACTGAAAAATCTTTTTTTATCATATATGCATCTGCACCGAGTTTTTTAACTTTATCAATATCTTCTTGTTGTGAAAGTTGTGAAAATACAATGATTTTTGAGTCATTTAAATCCTTGTTCTTTGATAATTTTTCAATCACTTCAAACCCATCAACTTTGGGTAGTATTAAATCAATAAGTATTAAGTCTGGTAATTCTTTATCTGCAATGGATAATGCTTTTTCACCGTCTTGTGCAGTAAAAACTTCACAACCGAGTTTTTTTAATTCGGATTCAATTATTTGAAGATAAAATTGATTGTCATCTACAACAAGTATTTTATGAGCTTTTTTTTCACTCATTGGTATTTTGGTTCCTGCCCAAAATCTTTACACTTTAATTATACACATTTTTTACAAAAAATACTGCAACGAATTTTGTTATACCATTTTCACTCTTAAAAAAGAGCTTTCCATTTATATTTTCTATTAAGATTTTAGCAAGATATAGCGATAAACCATACCCTTTTAGCCCTGATTTTTTGGCAAAATCCCCTCTAAAAAACGATTCACCAATCAGACCTATTTCATCTCTTTTTATTTCTAGTCCTATATTTTCAATTTCTACTCCAACAAACTCACTGTTTTTATCTAATTCAAATTCGCTCTTTTTTTTCTCATCAAATTTAAAACATTCTACATTTATTTTCGTCCTTTCATTACTGTAATCAACTGCATTCTTTATTATAGAATCAATAATTTCTAATATATAGTCCTTTTTATAATTCACAACATATTTCTTAAGCTGACAATTTATATCAAATTTTAAGCTTTTTGTATCTATGTCCTCTTTGTATTTCTTTTTTACAGTTTGTAGAATATTGTTAAAATCTACCACAAACTTATCTTTTGATAATTCGATTTTATCCTCATCAACAAGCAAATCCTGTGCCTCAGCCACTTTCATTAAAACATCAGAATATGTTTCTAACTTTTTTATGTTCATATCTATTGCATCAAAATTATCTTTAAATTCTGTGCAATCTTTATTACCACCTTTAATTAGTTCTAAATTCCACTTAATAATTGTTAGTGGACTTAATAGTTTATGTGAAACTATTGCTATATATTCTTTTTTTAAGGAAATTAAGTCTTTTTCTGCTACCTGATTTTTGTTAGTAATTTCTGTATACTTCATGTATATTTATATGATAACATACCAAAGAAAGCCTAGCGAACTTGAGCCACTCTAGCTCAATTGGCAGAGCAACGGTATCGTAAACCGTAGGTTGTCGGTTCGAGTCCGACGGGTGGCTCCAGAAAATAATTATGAAAAGAATAAATAAAAAATCTTTAAAATGGAAAAGAAAAAAAACACAAATGGAATCAACAAAAGTTGACAGTGTAAAAGCGCATAAAAGATACCTATTAAAAAGAATTATCATAATGAACGGGATTTCTGTACTAATTCTATTATTAACATATGCGTGGATGATATTCTTTTTAGCAAATGTAAATAGCATTTGGGACCTATTTAGAAGCGACACATATCAAAGCAACACTGAAAAAGTAGCCCCAACACCACCTTACTTATCACCTATTTCAGAAGCCACAAAAGAAAGCACAATTGATATAACTGGACAAACGGAAGCAGGACAAAAAGTAGTTTTATATGTAGATAACTCTAAAGTTGATGAAACAATAGCAGACGCAACTGGTAATTTTTCTTTTACGGGAATTCAAACAGGTATATTTCCACGAAAAATTTTTGTTAGAGCTATTTCTGATAGTGGTGTAGAGAGTGAAAATTCAACTGAATATACTGTTGTACGAGATACAGAAGCTCCTATTTTAGAAATAACAAATCCAAAAGAAAAAGAATTAGACTATTCCGCAACAGGTCATTCGTTTGAAATAACCGGAAAAACCGAACCCGGAACAACTGTATCAGTTAATGATCAAATCGCGGTTGTAGATTCAGATGGAAACTTTACAACATCATATAGACTCAAAAAAGGTGGCAACGAGCTAATCATAACTGCAACGGATAAGGCTGGAAATCAAACAGAAGAAAAAGTATTTGTAAACTTTCATAAGATTGAATAAAGATATGTGTTAATTTGTCAATTAAAGGCAAATCCCAACAATTACATTTCCCCTTTTTCTTTACTTGCTTGTTTGCCATATTTCAAAACTAAAACCAACGCAATAAGAGCAGTAAATTCAGTGAATACAGTAGTGTATGCAGCTGCTATATAGTCGTATTTAGGGATAAATATCAAATTTAGAACCAAATTAACCAAAAAAGCAATAATATAAAC
>CAZDNW010000066.1:0-9590 GCA_964506905.1 uncultured Candidatus Saccharibacteria bacterium | reverse complement strand
ATTTAAAAACTTTAAAAGGTGGATTATATTTTCTTGTTTTATGTTGTTTGTTGCTATCAGTTCTAATTATTATTTCTATTTCTTATTATGGTTATTGATTATAAAGGTTGTTGCTGACTTCTTTATTGAACCACCGGCTTTTAAAAATGCTGATAAATTAAAAGCTTTTAAGATTAATATAGCGGCTGCTGGTTTCACTTTATTATTTGTTTTTCTCGCTTTATTCCCAATAATATTTGCAAATATAAAACACATGTATACTGATAAAGGTACTAAAAATAATTATGAAGTTGTTAATAACTCTTGGCAAATTAATGATTATTCAGATATAAATTTTAGCAAAAACTATGTATTAAAGAGAAATATTGAAGATTTCTTTTATTTTACGGGAAGGCCCTGGTATTTTATCATGCCTGGGAAGTCGCATTTATATCTAGGAGACTTATCTGAGAAAATAGAGAATTCGATGAAAAAGGTTGGTGGTTTACACTGGCTTGCACAGAATTACTTTGAACCAGAGCACACAGCGATGTTTTTGGGATTTACGAATATCATTGTGGCGATAATTGGTTTATTTGCAGTTTTACTACATAAAATAGTTTTGCCCTTAGAAAAAAAATACAAGATAATACTTGTATCTATAATGGGAATTGTTGTGGCTGTTCTTATAATGCCACCGTTTATCACAATTCACGGAAAAAAAGTATACTTAGCATCATACATTTTGTATAAGTTATTTCCTATGTTTAGGAGTTTAACTAGAGCCGGTGTTGTTATACTGCTTACCCTGTTGATTTGGACAGGGTATGGATACAGATATATTTTTATGAAGGTAAATAAGAAAATTTTTGCATATATCATTATACTGATGTTGTTTGGTGTTTCTATATTTGAATTTGTTGTTCCAAAGCCAGTTGTTGATACAATTAATGTCCCGAGTGAATACATTGAATTACGCGATAACACTAGTAGCGATTCAAGAATTGTTATATATCCATATGACTTTTACTTTTTTAGAGCCTATAGGTTTTGGTTAAAAGATCATCAAAGACATTTAATAAACCCAGACAGTTATAAAAACGCTAAATATGGTTTTAGCTCATTTGAATTCACAAATAATTTAAGTTCAGTGAATGGTTTAAGAGAGGCTAAAAATTTAGGTGCTAATTATTTATTTGTTAATTCAAATATAGCATCTTCAAATGATATTAAATTTTTTGAGGCACAAGAGTCCTTAGAAAAGATTTTTAATAAGAATGGCTATATATTGTATAAAATTAAATAGTACATTTAGCGGATATTTGTACAGTAATCTTGATTAACCACAAAAACCCAAACTTCATCAAATTTATCTGCTGAAAAATTATGATTTGGTCTAGATGCTAGAATTTCATCCCTAGTAAATATCTTTATTAATTTGAATTTTTTATCTTCTAGCATATTATTTAATACAGTAATATCTTTATCGCTATCGAATGATTTATTTATGTGGTTACCCCAGACTGGATACCCCCAACTTTCAGCTAAAGCAACTTTTAATTCTTCTGATGGATTGTTCGTTGCCATAAAATTGTTAACATAATCTTGTTTGATTATGTCTTTTTTATGAAAAAATATATATTTCCCTCCGAGTTTGATAAATTGATCACACCATAAGTTATCCGGTTTCGCAAAATTATCAAGGTATAACGAGGAATAAATCAAGTCGATTTTCGCGTTATGACTTGAATTATATATGTTCATTGGAACAGATTCGATATAATGGCTATATAGTCTATCTGTATAATCCTTGCGAACGGGAACCTCCAAATACATTTTATTTGATTGTGTGGATAACCATTGGTATTGTGGAGTTGGGTTAGGTGATATCGCTGGGAATATAGGAACGGTTATAAACTCTGCAATAACTAGAAACAGAATTAATACAAGGAAGCCCGTATATCTATGTTTTTCGATATTTTTAATTAACCTCTCATAAATAAATAATAAGCCAGTTATTGCTATCATGGCGTTTGAAATAAAAACGAACACACCAAACCTAGCGTACGCCCTAAATTGGGGAAGGATACTGTAAAGAAAGTGTGATGGAAAGTATATCCTAATACCGTTAAAACCGATAAATGGTGGCATGCTGAAAATAAATGCTGTAATACCTATAATCAAAAAAAATGATGTATAATTTCTATATTTTTTAATATTTGGGTGTTTTTTATATCTGAAATATAAAAGATATATTGTTATTGACGATAGTATCAATAATGTATATCCAAGGTATAGTGAATGCTCTTTTGGAAAGAAAGGTTCTGTTAAATAATATGGAGGGGTTTGCCATATTTTGTAATGTATTTTAATTGCTAAATTGCCGAAAAATGGGTTATTTATATCCGGAATTAAATAATGCCACGGGCGTGCTGAATATGCCCATCTTGCTTGTGCTGATCGTTCAGTTAGTGTCCATGTGCTTTCCCCATTTTTATTAAGCATGAAGACCAGTCTATAGACAGCTGGTATTGATGCTGTAAACATTAGTGCAAGGAATATTAGTAACAGCTTTATTTTATCTATTTGGTAAAATCGGTTCTGCTTAAATTGAGTTGGAGTTAATAATATATTTTTTACGAAATAGAAAAGTATTAGAGGAATAGTTATAAAAAACAACATTACAGCAAAATATGGAGTATCCAGAAAAATTACAGAGTAAGTAAGTGTTGATATTGTTAACGGGATTGTTTTATCCTTAACAGAGACACTATTTTTATGAGACTTAAAAAATATTATATATAGCGAATATAAGTAAATGATGTAGAGAAACCAATTCGCATATATAACCCATTCATACGCGTGCCTAATTCTTATTGGAGCCAAAAGAAATATTGCAAATATTATTATATATAATAATATTATTTTTATTTGAGATTTAATTTCAAAAATAGCGAATTCTTTGTCTAATATTACAATTACTGTTAATGGTGTTATCAATAATGTAAAAGCTGTTATAATTGAAAGTGCTAGGATGGGATTTTGAGTAAAACTGTTGATAACATATAGAATCATATTAAATATATAAGTGCTATTGTGAAAATAATTACCAGTTATATAAAATGAACTATCTCCGAAATAAGTAGAATACTTCAGATTTTTATAGAAACATATAAATGGTATTAAAATTAATGTGGATATTATTACTATAAAAAATATTTTAACACGACTATGCTTAGCTAAAGTGTACCTTTTAATCATATAAAATTTATAAATATTAATAATTTGCATCTATAAGTATTCGGGCTGAAATGTCACACTTAACTGAAAAACATTTTACTTGGTTTTACTATAAAACGAATTGTATGTATTTATTATTTTCAGGGCTCTATTATTATATGTGTGGTTTTTGATTACATTTAAGTATGCTCTTTTCGCTATTGATACCCTTTCGCTTGGATGGTTCATATAATAATCAATTTTTTCGAACCATTCTTTGGGGTTTTTCGCTATTACTAGTTCGTCTGGTTGAAAATATTTATGTATGGCCTTTACATTATCTGTTATTTCAAACCCCATTGCTAATGGAATTTTGAAAGTACGTTCATTACAGTCTCCACCAAATTCACGTTGGTACGAATTGTGTATATTAAGTGATATTTGGGAATTATGATAGATTTTATACTCGTCAATTAATTTTAGAGGTTGTTTGTATGCATTTTTAACATAGGGTATGTTGTAGTATTGGCCAAAACGACTTACCCAGCCTTTCAATTTATCTAGATATGTCCAATCTTGTCCTATAAGTTTAAGATTGTAATTCTCTTTTAATGGAAACAAATAAGTATTAAAAAGTTCTTTTTTTGCAGGAAGGTTTGTACCTATGAATGATAGGTCGTATTTATAGTTATTATCTTCTAAGATTGCGTCCTTAATTAAATGGATATCAGCTGCCAGTGGTATTGTTATATACTTTTGACCTGTTTCTTTTTCAAAATTTTTAATTCGTGGGTCAAATGTTTCCATTGGGGAAAAATACACATCACCAGCAGTACCGTTTTCTATGAGTTTTAGTAAAGCTAAGTCATTTTTTATAAATGCTTCTTCTTGAATTCGTATCTTTGAGTTTTTTGTGTTTGGAAACTCATATGGCCCAATTTTTGTCAGAACGAATAGTTGGTTATGTTTTTTATAACTTTTAAGAAAATCATAATCTATCCATTTTCTATAGTAAAAATGGTGCACTGTAATAAATATATTTGGTCTAAACTCTTTGATTGTTCCTTTAAAATCATCATCTGCCGTTAAAAATCTGAATTCATGCTCTAGATTTTTAAATGCATTTTTGAACCCAATCGCTATCGTTCTATTTGCGTAAGCCGTTTGCGGATTGGGGAAGTGGTACAATATTTTTAATTTATTCATTCCGTATAATTTTATATTTAAATGTTGTATTTATCAATGATATGTATAGGTCACATACATTTTGGAAAATTCATACCTGTTAACTAAGTAACTCATTGGTGTTTCTAATTGCAACGAGTAATGTGGCCTAACTGTATTATAGAATACCAAATATTCTACTAACCTTCTATTGAATTCCTCTAAATTATTATCCACTAAGTATATTATGTGTTCATCTATAAATTCGTCTTGTATTGTTCTATTAAATCTTTCTATGTGTGCGTTTGATTTTGGTGTTCTTGGGTAACTCCAATAATGTGTAATGTTTCTCTTTTTGAGGTAGTTATCAAATTCTCCATGAAATTCTTCTAATCCGTTGTCTGTTTTTACTGCTTTAATATCAAATGGTGCTATCATCACTAACTCTTTCATAAATTTTAATGCCATATTTGATGATAACCTTTTAAACCCCGTTGCAAATGCAAATCTACTCTTTAGATCTATTGCTGTAATAACGTATCGTTTGATATGCATATCAAACCTAACTATTGTATCTATTTGTATTAAATCTCCTGCTTCTTTAGGTATGTAGTCTCTCTTTAATCTATTCTTTTTCTTTCTTTTTGGCCTTTTTCTGTTTGGGTTGTGATATATACCTTTGGTTGTATTAGGAGGGTATAGTAAATTGTATCTTTTTAATATTTTTCCTATCTTTGATTCAGATATCTGTGATATGTTTTCTTGTATACAGTATTCATCTAATAAAGGTTTTATCTTTTGTTTTCCTAGTTTGTAATGACTTTCTCTTATGTTTTTTATGAATTTGACTATTCTTGGGTCAACATACATTGTTCTTGTGTTCTTTGGCCTTGTTGATTTTGGTATTAATGATATTTCATCATATTTTGCATCTTTTAAAGTTTTTCTCCATAGATATATTGTTGATTTAGATATATTAAATGCGTCTATTGTTGGTTGTAATCCATACTTATCAAAGAAAGCTATTGCTTTTAGTCATTGTTGTACTATATGATTGTTGTGGGTTATGGTGTATGTTTTGTTAAACTTCATATATAAACCATAACCCATTATGTATCTTCCGATAAAGTGGCTTCTTACGTGACCGGTACCTTTGACATTTTTAAACATTTTTATGTAGATTTGGTGATAGAATTTTCCAAAATGTTTCGTAACTTATTCATAAAACTCATAAAGTGTTACCGTATAACTTAGTATAGATAGTTAAAATTTAATTATGCCACCAGTAGTAAGAAGAGCAAGAAGACAAAACAGAAGAAGAGCAGTTGCCACGACAGCAATAGCAGCTTCTGCAATATCTTCAGCAAGAACCAATAGAGCCGTTAGAAAAAATCTAGAAGCTCAAAATGAGGTTGCAGATCAGCAACCATCAAATCAAGTTGCACCAGAAGAACAAAACCATGTTGGCAATCACAAAGCGATCAACAAGACATCAAAGCCCAATTGAAAAAATTAAAAGATTTGTTAGACGAAGGTTTGATTACTCAAGAGGAATACGATGCAAAGAAAAAACAATTATTAGGGTTATAAACTTTCGCTAACTAACTAATATGAATGCTAAAAAGCATACCAATTAAATGGTATGCTTTTTTTTATTAAAAGACCTATCGCTCTACAGTATTACCATTTTCATCGATACAATAGTCCATCCAACTCTTAGGATATCCGTATGGGTTAACATCTTTACAATCTGGAACACCTTGACCTACAAAAGTAATATTTATTCCATTTTTATCTACAACAGCAAAGAATTCGGCACCATCCATAGCGCCTTCTTCTATTACAGTTCCTCTTAGTAATATTTTGTCGGGTTCTTTAATTTGATCGCCAACTGAAAAGTTAACTTTATCTTCGTCAATATAAGTTGCATCGCTCAACGCTTTTACCAATTCTGACTTTGTAAATGTAATATCTGGTGCACGGTTTTTTTGTGGGGCGACTTCTTGATCATTAGAATCTGATTCTTTAGTCTTATTGGATTTTTGGCTTGGCTGCTTTTGAGGGCTTTCTTGTTGCACTTGGCTAGCATCTTGCGACTTGGCCGTCACATTAGGTTCGTTCTTTTGCGTGTCATTTGCGTAATTAACCGACTTTTGGGTTGAAGGGTTTGCAGTATCTTCTTTTAAATTTGCTAGACCGAAATAAATTCCACCAGCAATTATTATAGAACCGAAAATTACTGCAAGCACAATTGGTGTTGATTGGTTCATTGTACTTATGTTATAGCACTATTCATAAAAACACGCAAATTATTGAGCTACCGGCATTTGTTATCACAAGCTATTCCATCGTGGTCACCGTCTCTAGCCGAACACCCACAAACATTTAACTGGTATTGAGCTTCTTCACACGAAGACATTTTCGTACATGTTTTTTTACAATCACATACATACTTACCATTGGTTTATTGAGTTGGTTGAGGTGCGGTTTTTGTTGTTTTCTTGGTTTGTGGTTTAGTGTCTTTGTATGTTCCCGTATTTACATTTCCGTTACAAGTATTTGAAGCCCAAAGCCCTTTTTTGTTATTTCTTGCATACTGTTCTGCTTTTCTAAAACGCTCTTGATATTTAACATCTGGAGGATATGGTGTTGCAAACGCGTAACCTTCCCTAACCATATATTCATTTACCAATGTATCACCTAACCAAATGTATCTTAAATATCTGCCGTACCTATCTGTGTTAGAAACATCTTTTTCAAGGGTTACTTGCTTTTTATAAATTAACCTTGATATTGCATTTTTAGCTTCTTTTGCATAACATTGAACGGGTTTTTTAGGATGGTGAAGTTCGGGCGTGTCAATTCCAATTAATCTTACTTTCATTTCTGTACCATTTACAGTTACCCTAACAGTATCGCCATCTGTGATTGAAGTTACTATTCCGACTTCCCCATTAATATGTGGTTTTTGAATTTCATTTTGTTGATTTTTGTGTTTGGGTTTATCTTCTTTTTTATTTGGTTCTTCGGTTTTAGTTTCTTTGTGTATAGAATCTTTTTTGCCATCTGGTTTTTCTTCGGCCGGCTGGATCTCTTTTACTTCATCGTTATTGATGTTTTTTGGTGTTTCTATAGATTGATTTTCTGTTTCATTTGCAAAATTGTTTTCATGGTTATCTTGTACCACTTCAGTTTTGGTTTCTGTTTTGGTTTCTGTGTCTTGTATTGAAAATTCTGGCCTCGCATATATTGTTGATAAGCCTGTAAGAAAAAAAAGTACTACTAAAGCGGGGATTCGCAAGTTCCTTTTTGATATTTTGTGTTTGAATATTTTATCCACGTTTTTATAAGTTTTTGGATATAACAGTAATATTGTAAAGGTTAAGAAAATTGTTCCTAAAAAGCCGAATATAACAACTAGAACAGTCAGTATAAATGCGGATATTATTATCAGTATTACTATGTCTTCTTGTTTTTTCGGTAGTTTCATATGCTAATTATAGATAAAATTATATATTTATAATTTTAATTTTGATTTACTTTTTAACACATTTATTAAATGTATAATTCATTTGTAATGCAATGGATTGAACCCCCACCATATTTATAATCTGGTATATCAACAGAAACAAAATTGATATCTAAAGATTTAAGTTCATTTATCACATTTGGAGTAGAAAATTTTGCACCACTAATTAAAAACCCTTTACCAACAAAACAATTAACAGCATACGTGCCGAGCCCATCGGTATCGCATGTGTCTTTGTTGTCTATGTTTATAATTTTCACTCCATCGTCTCTTAATGATTCGAGATTGTGATAACTATCTTCTGTAATCATTCCTTTAGCAACAATAATCGCAACAAACCTGTTGCTTTTATCTACGACTGGTGTAAAAACAGTATCCAAGTGAAAACCCAAAGACTCAATTATAAAATATTTGTCTGGATGTATTATATCGATTACCTGCTCTTGCCCACGTCTATTTGCTCTTGAAATTCCCCCGAAATAATATGTTTTATTATCTGTCTCTATATAATGAACTTCTCCAAATTCAATTTCTGCATAAGTGGGCATTTCTATAACTTTTTTACCATATTTACTGCTCATAATATTAGCAATAACATCTGCTTCTTCTTGTCTGTTCTTTGCACTAAAGTTGGATTTTATCCACAAGTCATTAAAAGAAAATCCAACATCCCTAACATATAAAACAGAATGCGAAATTCCGTCAATATCATTTAAATCATCGGGAAAGGGTATTATCTCTAATTGACACCCGAAACTCTCAAAAGTGTTGCATAAATTTTTAAAAGACTCTTCTAATCGTTTTTGGTTTGGTTTTATATTATTTTCTAAAGTGTGTATCGTGGTTTTATTTATACTAGTTTTTTTTCCTTGATGAACAATGTATCCTTTTGGCCAACATCTTTGGCATGGCTCGATAAGTAATATTTTTTTATGAAACATAATAATAATGGCTTAAATCAACAAAAATGGCTCCGCGGGTAGGATTCGAACCTACAACCTTGAAGTTAACAGCTTCCTGCTCTACCATTGAGCTACCGCGGATCGCTTAATTAGCGTACATCGGTTATTTTACATTATGTTGCTATAGATTTCCACATCTTAATTAAATTCTTTTGTCTTATGTTAATATTATATTAATGCCAATGCAATCAACCAAATTAACAAAATCAGATATGGCTTCTATTTTAAGAAATGTTGTATTATCTGCAAATGACGGTATTATAACAACTTTTGCAGTTGTTGCTGGAGTTCAAGGTGCCGAGCTTTCACATTCTATTGTTATTATTGTGGGTATGGCAAATGTTATTGCTGATGGGTTATCTATGGCAACTGGTAATTATATGGCTATTAAGAGTGAAAATGAGTTTGTTGGTGTTAACCAAAAAAAGCAAAATGTGTCAGCTATAAAACATGCATTGCTAACTTTTATAGCCTTTGTATTATTTGGAATTTTACCGTTGATTCCATATATCTTTAAGTTAAACAACACCTTTTTATTATCAACTATCGCTGTTATTTTTAGTATGGTTTTAATCGGTGTTGTAAGAGGAATTTATACAAACAAATCTATGGTTAGAACAATTTTAGAAACTATTTTTGTTAGTGGTATTGCAGCAAGTTCGGCATATTTGGTGGGCTATTTGCTTAGAGAGCTTGTTGGAGTTAGTGGGATATAAAAAAAAGGGCGGTGCGATATA
>CAZDNW010000065.1:0-11577 GCA_964506905.1 uncultured Candidatus Saccharibacteria bacterium | reverse complement strand
AATGATATAAAAAGTAAACTTCCGAAATTAGATAAGGATATGAATTCCCATAATATAACTTTAATGAAATCCGCTTTAATAGAGCTTGATAAATTGTTTAGTTACGCATTAAAGATGGATGGGTTTAAGGGAAATACAATGGGAGAGCGATTAAAATCAGCACGAAATTTTTTTGATAAAAATACATATAACTTAATTTGGCAAGCACACAAGGTCAGAAATTCACTAGTTCATGATGTTGACTATAATATCAACCAAGCAGAGGTTAAAAAGAATTATAAGAATATGCGTTCAGCATTAATGAAACTCTTGTAATATCAACTATATATTTAATCGCATATATTGTTATCCTGTATTTTTCAATAAATATTTACCCAAAGTTTAAATTTGTGGTAATATTTATGTAATGCCTAAACAAAAGAAGACAACCTTTTATACCCTACCTTTTAGTGAAATTACAAAACATGATATTGATATCGCCGGTGGTAAGGGGGCGAATCTTGGTGAAATGTTCAGAGCAGGGATTCCTGTTCCGCCTGGCTTTGTAGTAACTTCTACTGCTTACTACCATTTTATCAAGACAACTAATCTTCAAGATAAAATTCGTAAAATATTAACTGGGTTAGATGTTGAAAATTCTAAGGAATTGCAAAAAGCGGCCGAAAAGGTACAAAAGTTAATTATCGATGAGAAAATCCCTGACGAAATTCAAGAATCTATTAGGCAGTCTTATCACTTGTTGTGTGGCAATTTTGATAAAGATGTAGCTGTTAGGTCTTCTGCTACAGCCGAAGATTTACCTGATGCAAGTTTTGCTGGTCAGCAGGAAACATTTCTAAATATATCCGGGTGGAGAAATGTAGTAAACAGAACAAAAGCATGTTGGGCATCGTTGTTTGGTGCAAGAGCAATTTATTATAGAGATAAACAAGGTTTTGACCATTTTAAAGTTGGCATTGCAGTACCAATTCAATTAATGGTTCAAAGTGAAGTGTCAGGAATTATGTTTACTGTTAATCCGATGACAAACAATCGTGAAGAAATTTCTATTGAAGCTGCGTATGGACTTGGTGAAACAATTGTTTCGGGTGAAGTTACACCTGACCAATATTTTGTATCAAAGAAGGGATTTAAGATTTTATCAAAATCAATTGCTACTCAAACATGGCAACTAACTAAAAAAGGTAGAATTAAGATATCTAAGCATCATCAAAACGATCAAAAACTAAGTAACCATAATATTGTTAAGTTAGCACAAATTGGTCAGCAGTTAGAAAATCATTATGGAAAACCACAAGATATAGAATGGGCATATCAAAATAAGAAATTATATATCGTACAAGCAAGACCAATTACAACATTAAATAATAAAAAGATTACAACAGTACCACAAGCAGTAGACAATGTACCTATTGAGGATGTAATACTTCAAGGTAAAGGAGCATCACCAGGTTACGCAAGTGGTAAAGTTCGAATAATACATACAGCAAAAGAGATTGATAAAGTTAAAGATGGGGAAATCTTAGTAACTGAAATGACAGATCCAGATTTTGTACCTGCTATGCGTAGAGCATCAGCAATTGTAACAGACCAAGGTGGTGTTACTTCACATGCGGCGATTGTTTCAAGAGAATTGGGAATTCCAGCAGTTGTTGGTACTGGTTTAGCAACTTCAATGCTTAAAACTGGAGAAATGATTACTGTTAACGGATATAATGGAAAGATTTACCTCGGTGACTATGCAGACCAACTTAAAGCGGCTCAACCGGATAATGATTATTCAGAATATAGAAACGCTAAAACTGCTACCAAAGTTTATGTAAACCTTGGAGAGCCAGAAAGAGCAAGAGAAATAGCAGCGATGGGCGTTGATGGTGTAGGACTACTTAGGGCTGAGTTTATGATTGCTCAAATTGGCGTTCATCCACGAAAATTTATTGAAGAAGGTAAAGGTAAATTGTTTACAAACAAACTTGTAGAAGGATTGCAAGTATTTGTAGAAGCATTTGACCCAAGACCAGTTATTTATAGAGCAACCGATTTTAGAACTAACGAATATAGAATGTTAAAAGGCGGAGAAAAGTATGAGCCAGAAGAAAGAAACCCAATGATCGGTTATAGGGGCGTTTCTAGATACATCAAAGATGAAGAAGTATTTAAGCTCGAAGTTGAAGCCATAAAGATAATTAGAAACAAGATGGGATACAGAAACTTACACCTTATGCTTCCATTTGTAAGAACTGTTGATGAGTTGATTGCTGTCAAAAAGTTGTTAAGCAGTTTTGGTTTAACAAGAAAGGGAAGTTTTGAATTATATATGATGGTTGAAATTCCATCGGCAGTAATTTCACTGGATGACTTTATTGATGTAGGAATTGACGGTATTTCTATTGGATCAAATGATTTAACAATGCTTACATTGGGTCTGGATAGAGATAATGAATTAGTAGCTGACATATACGATGAAAGAAACCCAGCAGTTTTATGGATGTTAGAAAAGGCGATTACTACTGCAAAAAGAAGAAACATAAAAGCATCAATTTGCGGACAAGCTCCATCTCGATATCCAGAATTGACAAGGCAACTTGTTAAATGGGGTGTTACATCGGTATCAGTTTCTGCAGATGTGGCATATTTAACAAGGAAAATTGTTGCTGAATCCGAATTTGAACTAGCAAGAAAAGGCGGTACAGATAGAACATATAAAGCAAAAACAAAACCGATTAAAGAGTTGAAGGTTGGTGTTAAAAAACCAAAAAGTGCAAAGAAAACTACATCTAAAAAAACAACTAAAAAGAAAACAACAAAGAAAAAGAAATAGTAAGTAATTAAATTATGTGGAATTTATAGTTTACGACTGAATTCCACATAATAATTAAGATAATATGAAAATTAAAGATATTAAATCTAGAAAAGTCTTAAATTCTGCGGCAAAATACACAATTGAAACGACCGTTATATTAGAAGACGGTTCAACTGGTGTGGCATCTATACCCGGTGGTTTATCAAAGGGGGCTACAGAGGTTGCAACTGTGGAACCAGATAAAGCTGTTAAAAACGTGTTGAAATTAGAGCATGAATTAACTAGTAGAGTTTTTAATGATGTTCATGAACTAGATAAATTTTTAATTGAAAAAGATGGAACAGATAATAAATCAAATCTAGGTGGGAATACGATATTATCTATTTCAATAGCATTTACAAAAGCCAAAGCTAAATCAGAAGGTAAAGAAACATATGAATACATTGCGGAATTGGCAGGCAATACTCACAAATTCAGATGGCCTAAAATGATGATGTTAATGCTAGAAGGTGGATTACATGGATCAAGTGATGCAACTATTCAAGAATTTATGGCAATTGTTGATAGTATTGATAGGGGAGTAGAAATTTACAATAAAATAAAGGATGAACTAAAAAAACTGGGTAAATCAACAAATGTTGGAGCTGAAGGGGCTTTCTCTCCTGATGGATATGATAATGATCAGACTTTGTCTTTGCTATCTGGGTTTTTACATGGGGAACAAATTGCAATTGACGTCGCGGCAAGTTCTTTTGAAAATAAAAATGTAATGCCAGATTACGAAACTTTATTAAAAAATTATCCAATAGCATCAATCGAAGATCCTTATGATGAAAAAGATTGGACAAATTGGGAACTTTTTGGAGAAAAATATACTGAAAAAATAATTGTGGTAACCGATGACATTACTACAACTAATCCAAAATTGTTGCAAATGGCAATTGAAAAAGACATAGGTAATGCAATACTTGTAAAACCTAATCAAATTGGTAGCGTTAGTGAAACTTTAGAGGTAATAAGAATGGCACATAATGCAGGTTGGCAGGTTGTAGTATCACATAGAGGAACAGACACTAATGATGATTTTATTGCTGATCTTGCAGTAGGATCAGGAGCAGAATTTACCAAATTCGGGTCACCTGCTAGGGGTGAAAGAATCGCAAAATATAATCGATTACTAGGAATTTTGGAATAAAATAATAAATAAATAGATACCCGTTATTTTTAAACGAAAGTGGATATTTGCTAATGTGTATTACTAAAATTATTCTAATATATGCTTGCTTGGAACTCTAAGGTTAAGTTCTTTTAATTTGCTTTCTGTAAAATATCTTCTTGCTTTATGATATTTTTTGTTTCTTACAACATACTGTGCATAATCTTGTGCTAAAGGATTTTCTACTGTAAGTTCTTCAACTAAATCTAAATTTTCAAAATACCTTCTTAAAGCTCTCATTGAATTACCATGTGCAGAAATCGCAACATTTATATTATTTCTTCTAACTCTATCAACTAGTTCATTAGCAAAATCAAATACTCTAACTTCAACCATCATTAACGATTCACCGTGCGGTGGGGGAACATCATATCCTCGTCTGTAAATTGCAGTTTGTTTTGGGTGTTCTTTTGTTGCTTTTGTCTTACTTGTACCCATTAAATCACCGTAGTTTCTTTCCATTATTCGCTGGTCTATTTCAAAAACAATGTCTTTATGGTACTTTAATGCAATTAATGCAGTTTCCTTAGATCTTGAAAGCGGTGATACTATACATAAATCTATATGTTTATCCTTTAATTTTTCTGCAAGAATTTCTGCCTGCTTACGCCCGTTCATAGTAAGTTTTGAATCGCGCCAACCAGAAAAAACTCTGTTTATATTGTCATGAGTTTCACCATGTCTAAACAAGTATATCTCTGGATAATACGGAGATTCTTCTTTAGGTAATGGTTTACTACTTTTACCAGGGTGTTTTAATGATTCCTCATTGGCTTTAAGAACTTGGGCAAGTATTTTATCATCCATGGTAATTTTATTTTACACCAATTTTATGAAATTAAAAAGAACAGACATAATAATTCTGTCTTTTGATGATTGAATTAGTCAAGTAATTCAACTAAAAATGTTAAGTTAAAATAATTAGTTATTTTTTCTTAGCTGGCACTCTTTTTTTAGTTGTTTTTTTTGTGGCAGTTAATTGTCTTTCTAAGTTATTAATTCTCTCTTCTAACATAGCAATTTGTTCAGATTGTTCTGTATCAACCGCTTCATTAGTTACTTTTAGAGTTTTTAACTCAGCACCTTTTTCTGCTACTTGTTCTTGAAGTCTTAGTAAAGCTTCTTTTGCATCAGCTAATTTTTGTTCAATTCTTTGTTGTTGTGCTTCTAATGTTTCTTGTGTTCTTCTTAGAGTTTCGTTGGTTTTGTCTGCAATTAATTTTCTTGTTTCTTCACCACTTTTTGGGGCAAATAAAACTCCAACCATTGCACCAACAGTTGCTCCAACTAAAAATCCTAGTAAACCTGTTTTAGCACTGTTTATATTGTTTGCATTTTCCATTTTATAGTTCACCTCCTTGTAACAATTTAACTTATATATTTAACTCAAAATAATAACCAAATGTTTATTTAGACAGGTAATCTCTTTACCAAAAAAGAAGCAATAGCTTTAGATGCTGATTGCATAATATTATTTGATTGAGTTTGAATCACATCGTTTGCAGTATAACTAACGATTTCTTGCACAAATTCTTGCATTTTTCCTTCATCATCAGTAATTTCTGCAATACTTTCTGATATTTGTTCTGCATTTCTTACAACTTTGTCGGCTCTCTTAAGTAATAAAATTATCTGAACCAATATTATTGGTACAAGTACAGTAACAAATATTAATAATGTGATAGTTAGAAATTCTTTTGGATCTATTAACATACCCTATAGCGTACTACGACAAGCCGATTTTGTCAATATTATAGTAAATTCACAAAATAGTTATTATTTATATAAAATTTAATCAATGTGAAATAATACAATAAATTCCCCTTTGAGTTTTGATTTACTTTTGATTTGGGTTAAAACATCTTTAGGCTTACCTGTAATTACAAATTCATACATTTTTGTTAAGTCGTTGCAAACAGAAATAGCACAATTATCTTTATAAACATCTTCAATTATTTCTAATGTGGAAATCAATCTATAGGGAGACTCGAAACCAATATATGTTACTTTTAAAGTTTCGTTGATTTTTGATAAGTCTTTTAGAAGATTTTCTTTTTTGCCTTTTTTTCTTGGAAAATATCCTACAAATGTAAACTTGTCCGTTGGCAAACCTGATGCAACTAGTGCTGTAGTAATTGAAGTTGCTCCTGGTAAAACTTCAATTTTTATGTCTTGATCTAATTTTCTAATTTCGCGAACTAATTTAAATCCAGGATCATTGAGTAGGGGGGTTCCTGCATCTGATACAAGAACAACATCGTTACCATTTGTCAATAAATCTATAACTAGTGGGATTTTTCGTTCTTCGTTGTGGTCAAAAAAACTTATAAATTCCTTATCACTGTAATCTATTTCGAGTAAACTTAATAACTTTTTAGTAACCCTGGTATCTTCTGATAAAACCGTTTTTGCTTCTTTTAATACATCTATTGCTCGCAGTGTAATATCTCTTAAATTACCGATTGGTGTTGGTACAATGTATAAAACTCCCATAATTGATAATTATAATACCTTTATATATAAAACTTGCAAAGAATTTATATTTTATGGTTGGTGAAAATTTGCCTCACTATTTCTTCTATGGAAATCTCTGATATGTCAACATCGTCTACATCAAAATCTTTTAATAATTTGCTTGCTACATCACTGATATCTGACTTAGGAATTTCAAATGTAACTTTGTATCGCTCATATTTTATTATTCTACCGTAAGGCATTAAATCTTTCTTTTTAACTGGTTTTATAAAAACAAGTGTAATCCTTTTTGACTTAGCATATTTCTTAATAAGTATTTCTAAACTACCATCATAACCAATTTTACCTTTATCAATTATTATAACCCTTTCACAAAGTTCCTTTACATCTTCCATGTAATGGCTTGTTAGTATTATCGTCGTCTTATATTTTCGGTTATATTCTTTAATAAATTCACGAAGTTTTTTCTGCATAACAACGTCTAAACCTATTGTCGGTTCATCTAAAAACAAAACTTTTGGTTTGTAAATCAACGAGGCTATAAATTCACACTTCATTCGTTGGCCTAAACTCATTTTTCTAACTTGTTTTTGTACTATATCTGTTACATCTAATAATTCTATTAATTCATTAACTGTTTTATTGTATTCACCATCTGGTATATCGTATATTTTTTTTATTAACTTAAAGGTTTCTTCCGCAGGTAAATCCCAAAATAATTGATTTTTTTGTCCCATTACTAGGCTGATTTGTCTTAAGAAATCATGCTTTTTATCAAATGGGAAATACCCTAAAACATCTACTTCTCCTGAAGTAGGGTAGAGAAGTCCACTCAACATTTTTAATGTAGTGGTTTTACCCGCTCCGTTAGGCCCTATAAATCCGACAAATTCTCCTTGATTAATTTCAAAAGAAACGTTATCAACAGCTTTAACTAATTCATATTCTCTATGAAACACACTTTTTAGACTCTCTTTTAACCCCGACTTTCGTTTGTGAACTTTAAAGTGTCTTGATAAATTTTTAACTTTTATTACTTTTTCCATAATGAGATTTATATTTAACTGCTAGCACTGGAATATTTTTTTATGCCCTTATTCCATATGAAAACAGCACCAAAACTAAATATTATTGTTACAAATACTTGAACCGCATATAATTGCCAATTAAACCCAAAAACTAAAAAATACGATGGCGCATACGCTAATAAACCTATTGGGATTATTATTAAAAATATAGGTAATGCCCAATTCGGATATATATCGGCAGGGTATAGTGCGGCGGATTTCCATAAACCAAAGAGAATTAATTTAAAATATCTGGAATCAGTAATCCAAAAACTTAAAGAACCTAAAATCACTATGATAGAATAAAATATTGTCATACTCATGAAAATTGAAACTAAATACAAAATAAAAATGGCTGGACTAAAGATAATAGAATCTCGTGCAAAATACAATAAAATAACAGGAAACATTAGACTAGGTAAATTTTGGAATAATACAAACCCTCTTGTAGAATAGTTGAACAAAACATTTATGGGTTTTAACAAATAAAAATCCAAATTCCCTTTCTCGATGTCGGTTTCTGTATTATCCCAAACATTAATAAAAATTGATATTGTAGCCAATAATATAAACTGTCCAGATGCAAAAAGAATTATCATATCATCTAATCCCCAATCACCAATGCTTCCGAATTGATTGACCACAACTGTTATGAAAATCAGTTGAATTAGCATGTATGCATACGAGGTAAATGTTAATGATATGATATCTGCACGATATTCCAACGCTTCCATCATTGGATATTTAATTCGTTCAATATAGTATGATATGTATTTAACCATTAACTGCTTCATATGCTTTATAGCCTTTATTCCAAATAAATTTACTTATTATTAAAAATATAAGAATCCATAACAATTGAATTCCCATGGTAAATAATTCTTCTGGTCCTTTTAAATTGCCAAGGTATATTTCCAAAGAAACATAATGCGTATATTTAAAAGGTAAATAGTTCAAAACCGCTTGGATATGTTGCGGGAAAAATGACAGAGGTACTAAACTACCTCCTAGCATCGCACTAAATCTTGTTAATAAACTTATAAATCCACCGGTTGTAGTCGTCCAAAATGCAATTGTTCCTGCAGTACTTATTATTAAAAAGTTTAGTATCGTGCCAAGAATAGCTGATAACGAAAACAATAATAAGTTATGCGGTGGTAATAAATATTGAAATTGTATGCCATATAGCAATAAAACTATGCCAAGCAAAATCAAGAAAGGGGGGATAGCCCAACCGATACTATCAGCAAACAAAACCCATTTATACTGAAATGGTTTAATAAAATGAAGTGATGCATCACCACTCTTAATATCTTTACTAATGCGATTTGCATACCCACGCACCAATGTAAAACTACCAATTAGCAACGTTATTAAATAATAAGTAATCATCATTTTAAGCGTATATCCATTAACACTTGTTTTTCCTAAATATAAGTGTGTCCATAAGAAGTATACAAAAAGAAAAATTATTAAATCAGCTAAAATTGCACCCCAAAAGCGGGTAGGATATGCAGACATTCTAATAATCGCTAATTTTGTAATATAAAAGTATTTTGAGATTGTGAGCATTACAATTAGTATATCAATATTATTAGTAAGATTCTATCATAAACCGTTAATTTGCTGGCAATTGAAACAAGACAGGCATTCGCCTCTACTTATATATTAAACCTATTAGTTACTTTCTTCGTAATATTTATAACGTCCGTAATTGTAAAACTATTATCTTCGTCTTTTAGTTTGTAACATTCTGCTTGAATTCCCCTTAAATCATTGCCTAACAACCAATAATCATTTACATTCACACCTTCTTCTTTGTATACAAATAAATCTTCTAATAAATGCCAAAATATTTTTGAATTATCTGGTTCTATTCTTAATGCAACAATGTAGGGCAGGTAATCTTCATAATTTTCTAGTTTTAACCCCTTAATGTGTTCACTATCTATATTCATACGATCTTTTTCAACTGTAGTTACAAATTCTATAAAACCTAATATTTTCTTTTCTAAATCCTCTCCGCTTTTAGTTCTGTTAACCAGTATTATTGGCAAAAACATTTGCAAAGTAATAAAGTATATAAAAAGGTAATTATGCAAAGAATATATGGAAGTCCAAGCATTTAAAATTAAAAAAGCGGTTAAAACAAAAACCAATACTTTATAAAATGTTTTTATTAATGAAACACCAAACTTTTGAACGGCATCAGATTTGAGAGCAAAACTAAACAAAAGTGCAAATAATATTACGCTTATTACACTTTTATATGAATTATCTATAAACCGAAGACTTAAATAATATATCAAGATAATCGCCCAGCCAAACAAATATTCTTTACTATAACTTTCAATATACTTGGGTTTATAATTTTTATTCACAAAGTTGCGTAGTTTTGAATATAAATTTTTTATTTCAACACATCGCTGTGTACTAAAGATGAACTCATTTGAGCCATTCTCAAATGCTGTTTTTATAAATAACTCTTCTTCTTTTGACAGTTTCGTAGTTTTATCCGTTGATTTTTTTATTAATTTATAATTTGTTGTAGAAACCTTTTTTATTTCTAGCACACCTTTAATCGCAAGAGATACAACTACAGAACTAATTAGATCGTATGTAAATCTCATGTTGTGTATAAAACCTGCTAAAACAGGGGAAATATTTTTAGGTAATTTATATTCAACGGAAAAATTTTTAACTTTATTTGAAAGGTAAACCTTATGTATTACTACATATAAATAATAAGTTATATATATTACTAAAAAAAGCAAGCTAATTGTTGTTAATGCCATTTGCTCGTTTAAAATTTGCATATGTTTATATCTATATTAAATGATAACAATTTAAGTTCCAACAATATAAAGCTCTGTTGTTGCGCGTGTTACCGCTGTATACAACCACCTTTTATATTGCTCATCACTCATTTGTTTAAACCTTTCTTCTAAGACTAAAACACGGGACGCTTCACTACCTTGTGCTTTATGCACTGTTATTGCATAGCCAAAATCAAATAAATCAGTGTCTAGTGTAATTTTTCGTTTGTTTGTAAAATTTAACGATTCTTTATTATTAAACTGCTCTTTTAATATATTTCCCATATAAAGTTGACCGTCTTCCATTTTTATTTCTGCATAATATTTGAATTTATCTGCCGATTTGATTGTCTGAATTATTCCAAACATTCCATTAAATATTTGTTTTTCGTGATTGTTTCTTAAACAAATAACTTGATCGCCTGGTACTGGTGTAGGGGAATATATTTCTAATGAATTTCTAATAAACTTATTTAATTTCACTCTGGTATTGTTGTAACCACATAAAACTAGCGTATCGTCATTAAAACTTCTTGCTATATCGTCTAGCTTGTCTTGTGCATCTATATCATCTCTTGCATATTTTATAACTGTATCTGAATATCTTTTTATAGGAATTTTACCGTCTTCTCGTGCATAGATTGATACTTTTATGATTGGATTATCTTCAGCTTGTCTATGTATCTTTGTAAGTGTAATCATAGGTTTTTGTATTAAGTTGAACTTACCTTTGATAGGTGGAAGTTGCCCATGATCACCAACAGCAATAATTGGGATTCTAAATGAAACTAAATCTCGCCATATTTCTTGATCAACCATTGAAGCCTCATCAATAATAATTAAATCCGCCTTAATTTTATCTCTATCTTTTAATTTCCAACCAATAATAATTTGCTTTTCATTTTCAATAGGGGAATATATAAGTGAATGAATTGTAGACACAGTATCTTCTGAATATACAGCATGTGATTCTTCTAACTTGTTTTTCAAAACTCTGACTGCCTTACCTGTATAACTGCAAAATGCAACTTTCAAATCCGGGTTTTCTTTATATAATAATTTTCTGTAATGAGTTATTAATGTTGTTTTACCTGTTCCCGCATACCCCCCAAGTGTTATATAATTGTTGAAACTGGTTTTATACCAATTAAGTAATTTATCAAGAGCTTTTTGTTGATCAGAGGTGAATGTTAGGTTCAT
>CAZDNW010000064.1:0-2869 GCA_964506905.1 uncultured Candidatus Saccharibacteria bacterium | reverse complement strand
TATGCCACTTTTTAAAGATTTCGGTTGTTGTTCCGCCTCCGTATTCTGTTTCACATGTTTTTATTACTTCTTCATATGATTTTTCTCTCCATAATAATTCGGGATATTTTGTGAAAAACATATCAGAATAAGCTATGATTTCCCCTTCTAAAAATGTTGGAAACATATCTTTTGGATCTAGTGGTAACTTTAGTTTAATTATCTGCTCTTTTGTTATTGTTGTATGTTTTTCGGCAACTTCTGCATGTTTTGGTAAACCCTCTTTTAATAAAATTTCTTTACCAATCGTCATATGTTGTAAATATGGTTTATCACCATGGCACCCTAATTTTGGTGCACTTACTTTTGGGATTCCTATATCATGTAACATTGCAGCTTCTTCAATAAATTCAATTTGTTGATCTGATAACCCTAAATTTTTGGCAATTGTTATAGATTTTTGTGTTACAAGTGTTACATGCACAATGTAGTATTTATATACATCAGAGTCTGCTGGTATGTATTTGTGTATGAGGCTTAAATAATCTAACACAATATCTAATTGTATTACCTACTATTTTATAATTCAACAATAAATCTGTACTCCCAGTTTTTAGATTTTTCTGCATAATCTATACCTATTCTTTTTGTTTTTTGTAAAAATTTTGGATTTGGTTTAATTTTTAAATCTTCAAACCAAATTTTGTTTGAATCGATTGCATAGACTTTGTTATGTGTTTGCGTTGTTATTTGTAGTGCTTGTGTTAGTTTTGCAGGTCCGTTTAGTAAATTTTTGCGTTGATAGTTGCTTAATTTATCGTAATTTTTGCCGAATCTGTCTTGAGAAATTGCATTTTTAACTTTATCATTTATTTTATTTTCAAGTATTTTTTTATTTTTAGGTGGAATTATAAAGGGTTTGGTAGTATTAAAAGTATTATCTGTAAATTCCACATAATTATTTATATCTATTGTTGCACCTCTTATTAAAACTGCAGATGGAAAGTTTTTCTTGTATGTAACAATGTTTAAGAGATGATGCATGCCATAAGTAAAATAAACATATGTATAACCTGCTTTATCAAACATTATTTCGTTTCTTTTTGTTTTACCACGATGTGCATGGCATGCATCATCTTCTTGTCCATGGTAAGCTTCGGTTTCAGTTATTATTACTGATAATATAAGTTTATTTTTTGTTTTAACGCAAAGTAATTTGCCAATAAGATTTTTAGCTACTTGAAGTGTATGATTTTGAAAGAATTTTTGTTGTAGTTTAGACATTTTGATAATTGGGGGCGGGGTTGTTAAAACAACCCCGCCCCTGCACATTCAATATTATTAACCTTTTCTAACTACAACTCCGTCAGGAGTATCTTCTATTTCATAACCTAATTCTCTTATTTCATTTCGTATTGAATCAGCTTCTTCGTAATTTTTATTTTCTCTTGCTTTTTGCCTTAATTCAATTTTATCTCGCACTTCTTGTGGTAAATCTTCAAGTGGAATCTCTTCTCTAACTTCCTCATAATCACCTTCGGCAAAAATGTCTATTCCTAATACTTCATCAAATTCTGATAATAATAATATTTTTTCTTTGTCTAACACTTGTTTATCTTCTATTAATTTCCATACAACAGCCAATGCTTTTGGTGTATTAAAGTCGTCATTTATTGCTTTTAAAAATTCCAAATAATATTTATTGTTTTTAATTTGTTCTCTTTCATCATCGTCAAATGTATGTTCATCTGTTATTTTTGGTCGTTCTCGCCTTAATCTATATAGTGCATTTTGCGCAGATTCTAAACCTTGCCATGTAAAGTTCATCGGTTTTCTGTAATGAGTTCCCAAAATATAATATCTAAGTGCAATTGGGTCAAAGCCCCTATCTTTTGTATCCTTAAAGGTATAGAAGTTACCTAAACTTTTACTCATTTTCACGCCGTCAGTAAGCAAAAATCTGCTATGAACCCAATATTTAACCACTTGATGACCTACTACCCCATAATTTTGTGCAATTTCATTCGGATGGTGAACTTCTAGTAAATCTTCACCTCCAGTGTGGATATCAATTTGTTCTCCAAGATTACACATTGAAATTGCTGAACATTCTATATGCCAACCCGGAAATCCATCACCCCATGGCGAATCCCAATGCATTATGTGATTCTTATGAATTCCCTTTCTAAATACCCACAAAGCAAAATCTGCCGGGTTTCGTTTATCTGAATCAACAATAACCTCTTCTCGTGAACCTTTTAACTTATCTTCTAATGATTGGTTAGAAAACGGGTTGTAATTTGGCAACTTAGATACATCAAAATATACAGCTTTATCTGCGACATACGCATATCCTTTATCTATTAACTCTGTAATAAACTCAATTTGCTGTTTTACCGATTTATCATCAGCAGCTCTTTGTATAACATCGGGTTTAATAACATTAACATCCCGCATAGCATCGTAAAATTCTTTTTCGTATTTTCGTGCTAACTTATATACATCTAACCCTTGTTGTCTAGCACCCTTCTCTAGTTTATCTTCACCTTCATCACCATCAGATACTAAATGTCCAACATCTGTAACATTTTGAACATGTTTTACAATATATCCATTAAATGTAAGTGTTCGTTTTAATATATCATCGTTTACATACTTTTTTATATGCCCAAGGTGTGTGTGTCCATAAACTGTTGGGCCACAAGAATACATTCCAACAAATGGCAGGTTATATGGTTCAAATGGTTCCTTTTTCTTTGTTAAAGAATTATATATATATACTGGCTGATTTGTTGCTTTTGATGTGGAATTCTTAACTTTTTCTATATCTTCAAATGGCTTTTGTGGAATACATTCTAGAGCACCATGACTATTTTTACCGTTTTGGTTG
>CAZDNW010000063.1:0-1949 GCA_964506905.1 uncultured Candidatus Saccharibacteria bacterium | reverse complement strand
TTATTATTTTTGTGGTGTAGCATATCAGACGATTAAAGACGATGATTTCGGTGAACTCGAATATGATGAGTGGTTTGAGAAAATTATCGAAGCAAAAAACAAAAAAGAAGCAAAAATTAAATTAGAAAAAGAACTTTCAGAGTTGATGCGGTTGTTATATACATTAAGGAGTTAAATATGTTCTTTAAAAGAAAAAACAAAAATAAATGGGTAGAGGTAAATTATCATACAGGTTTTTATAAGATGCGTTATAATTCTAAATTTAATATTAGAGGTATTCCTTGTTTATCTCAAGATGGTGAAAATAATTTTATATTTTATTGTGAAACAAATTTAATATCTATTTTTGATAATAAAGATTTGGTTTCAGTAAAAAAGCTATAACGGCTTGGCGGTTAACCTGCCGCACCTAAACAATTAACCAAACCAGCAAGTCCACCGCGTGGCGCGGTCGGGCTTAAACCGCTGGTTATGCGACAATTGGAGGATATTAATAATGAAAACAAAATGTTATTGTGTGGGGTGTAAAAAACATCCATTACACAGTAAAAGAAAAGAATTTAAAAAATGGTACACTGGCTTCTATCCGGGATATTTTGTTGATCATAAATATGATGAACAGGGTGTTGATGTTGATTGTTTAATGCCGGAATCTTCTGCAAGTGATTATGTAAATTTAGATGATTTTGAATATCCAATAACAGCTTATGGTGATGGTTCTGTTGTTACGGGTGCAGAAGTACCGGGTTTAATCATTTACGCTACTTGCAAAAATGAAGAATATGAAGATTAGACGCATAACGCCGTAATTCACCCGCCGCGTATGCGGTCTGGTGGAATGGATTGTTAGCCAATAAACAATAAATATTTATTTGGAGGACATTATGGAAAAAATTTTACGTTGCCCGTTTTGTGGTTCTGATGAAATTGAAATATGCAGAACTAATGAAAACGCATGTTGGATTCGTTGTGCAAAATGTGGAGCAGACGCACCACCTTCAAATACAAGAGAACAAGCAATTTCAAATTGGAATAAAAGATACAGGGGGAATATGACCGCAACCATTGTTGATGACGGCGATAAAGATTTTTGGGACTGGATGAAAAAGTATGGCGAAACTGGCTAACGGCCAGAGCTAACTTGCGGCGCAAATAGGTATAACTAAACATAAAGGAATGAGCTATGAGTGAAAGAAAACTGAGCGAGACGCAGACGGCTGAAGCCGTCAAGTTGAGCGAATTGTTATACTGGCGTAATATTGATAAAGAAAAACCAAAACCAAATCAAGTTGTATTAGTTAAAGCATATCCGAAAAATCCTATAATTACGCTTGCTTATGTTGTACGATATAAAAGAAAGTTGGAATTTGGCGTTGCCAATTCAAGTGAATTTGAAAGAAAAAAAGCATTGGAGTCTTTTCCAATATCTGATGCAGTGTTTGAGTGGATGCCATTACCACCAGTATAACGATAAGAGCTAACCAGCGGCGAAACGCCGCAAGGTTGAGCGACTTGTTAGCCAACATCTATAATAAGATTGAGGAGCTTTCGGAAGAGGTATATCTTGCTTGGATGGAAGAAAAACTGAAACAAGGATTCCACGCGCCGGTTGATTGTCCAAAATATCCAGCTCCCGCAATTGGCCGCGACGAAGCGCAAGAGTATGCTTTTACCAAACATTGTCCGCGATGCCATCCAGATATGTATCCATATAAGGACTTATCAGAAAATATAAAGGAGTATGATCGGGTAACTGTTAGGACGGTATTGGATGCGATTGCAAAGATTGGCTAACATTACCAATTATTTTTATTCTATATAATTAACCAAGTATATTATTATAACGAAAGGAGATTTTAAAATGGAAGGAACAAAAGACGAAAATGGTTTTGTTAAGAAGTATATTGAAAACATAAGTAAAAAATCTGATGACAATGTTTTTATTGTGG
>CAZDNW010000062.1:0-12133 GCA_964506905.1 uncultured Candidatus Saccharibacteria bacterium | reverse complement strand
TAGGGGTTAAGAGTTCTTCTCCTTCGGGGGTGAAGTAGTGTACTTGGTTATCGGACTGCACTTCAAGGACTGATATTAATTTTGCCTTCATAATAGACTCCTTTTTTTAAATTAACCGAACCCAAGCAATGGCATAATCACCTTGCCAAAGCGACCGGGTAAATTCAAATCCATTATTGGTAAATTTCTTATATCCGTTTTTAAATTTTAATAGTTTTTCAGCTGACACAAACGCCTCTAAAATTTCTTTTTCAAGTTCCGGGTCTGTCTCTCTTAACAATTCCGCATCCACATATTCGTCCCATTCGGTTTCAAAGATAAGCGATCGCCAATTGTGTCCATCCCAATAAATATAAGCCTTAGCCTCAGTATGATGTTCTTTAATGTCTGGATCTTCTTTTTTAAGCTCTTCCCATTCTGGATTATCCGGTGTAATACAACCCGCATCATAACATCCAATTACATTTCCATAACTATCATAACATTCACACAATGGTTTTTCCACAATCTCTTCTTCTGGCTCACCACTAAGAATGGCATACACCAGTTCATCTTCTTCTAATTTGATAACAAACATTTTGCCTCCTTTAATAATTTGTCCACGTTATATACATTACGCCCTTATCCATCAGCCCATAATCTGCGCCTTCTTCCAGAAGCCATTTTTCTGCCTCTTCCTCGTTCTCAACATCCAGAATAATAACTTTACCATTTTTATCACGCAGAAAATCTCTTAATCCACAATCAATGATGTTAATTTCCATCGTATTATACCTCCTATTATTTATTTGCCAATTCTTTTAATTTATTAATATTATCTTTTGATTTACTAATCTTACTAAATTTTATCCATTAACTCCTTGTATCCATTAACATTATCGCATATAATATGATCGTTTCCGTTTTCATCTCTACAATATAATTTCATTGTCGGTCGCCCACCATTCTCACTCGGAGACATACGTTCAAAGCTACCATCAACCACAAACTCACTAACAGCTTTTTTAAGATATTCAGTTGATAACACACCGGATTCAACGCCATCCATAATCTTTTTTAATTCATTTTTATTTTCTACATCTAATACAATGCGATGCCACACAGTATATTTAATATCAATAAAATACATCACACTATCCTTTCAATGCTAATTTAACTTCATCAAATTTTGCTTTGGGAAAAACCCAACCCGCCATTCTTACACCGTCTTTCTTTAAATAAGGATTGAATCTTCCGCCTAAACTCTTTAGCTTATCTTTGATCGGTTTTGTATCACCAAACACTGCGATCGCTCTTTCAGAATAATCAACAATCTCAATATCACCCACATTCTCAATCTTCCCAACTACCTTATTCTCAACAAACAATTTAGATTTCTTTAATTCCTTACTCCACTTATCATACGAAATTTCTAACCAAACAGCAACTTTTTTTCGACCATCATAGGCATTATGCAAAACCTCGCCGATCACATTCGACTGCATATAAAGACCATTACCGCCAGCCCAATCTTCAATCTTCCATTCCCACTTTAAACCACTCAATACTTCAACTTTATTGATGATCTCAAGAATCTTGTTTTTAGTGCGCTTCCCATTCTTAACAACCGCCAACGCATATGTACCACCAATAGTTGCGTGTGGATGAAAATAATCACTCATCGCATCAGAATTATCATAATGAGCAGAAATAACCACAAACATTTCATTGTCTTTTCTTTTAACCAATTCATCTCCGGTAATGAAACCAACAACCTTATCTTTCGATTTCTTTCGCTTTTCAGCTTTGCGCTTCTGTTCTTTCTCAAACTCTTCAGCCAACGCCATACCACGTTTAACATCTTCTTCACTACCAAATTCTACGGGATCATAGTAATACCAACCAATCCCGAATTTGTCTGATTGCGATTTAATGTAATCCGCGGTTCTTAAAGAATCAGGTACATCAATGCTAACAACCTTCACCACTCCATCTTTCTGCGGATCATTATACACAACCCACTTTTGAGACTCTGACTTTCCATATCCCCAAAAATATAACAATTGATGTTTCTTAATCTTCGGCGGGGTGTATTTCTTTAACCCACCTTCTTTTGTTTGTGTGAATACTTCAAAGTACATTATGTCTCCTTCCTATTTGATAAAACCATCCAACAACCAGCGAACGCCGTCATATTCAGCACCAGCAGACTCTAACCGAGAAATATATTTTTCCAACGCATTGGGCAAATTGTTAACGATTTCAGACAAAACACTAAAATTAATATCACTAATAGGCACAGCCCAAGATTCATTATAGACTTGACGTTTTTCATTATAGCCACGCCACCCATCTTCTTCAATACACAACAACCTGTCATTACCACGGGCCAAAAAATATGTCATTTCATTTTTAACCAATACCTTAACCAATTCCAAATCCCAATTTTTTAAACAATCACTGGTCTCTTCTTTCCACCTATTTAAAAACATAAAAAAACCTTGACGAATATCGCTGTCTTTTTTCAACAATTCTTCGGATAATGCTTTTAATTCTTTCATTTTAAAACCTCCTTAAAGTTTAATACGACTTGTTCTTCCATAAGTTAAGATTGTATTTCTTGTCCAATTCATAACTCCACAATGTCGGCAAACAATGAGGCTTTCCCATCATTACTAACAAAGGATTTAACCAATGAGTTAACCAACAATACTTTTCAAGTTTGTCGGCTAAATGATACAACAAAAATCCGTTTATCTTTCTTTGTTTCATTTTGTTTCCTAACATCTCTTTTTATGTTTACATACATACCAATAAACAATTGTGTCCCACAATGCTAATAAAAACCACCAAACACCAATTACTATACTAATAGCTATTAATCCCACTAATGCTAATAAAAACCACGAAACACCAATTATTATACCAATAATAGCCATTAATACCACTAAAATATACGTAAAAACCATCATCGTTTTACATACCACCTATTTTGGGATTGTTGCCTGATCTAAATATCTCTTTAATTTTGTTGGCATATAACAAGCTGTTTAAGTCTGACTGCTATCACCGCCACTTAACCGCGACGTTATAATGCTTTCCATCCATACAAATGAAATAAATCATAATCATCAAGATTACCCGGCGGATCAACAATTGCTTCCATTATGCTACTGCCAGAACGTAAAATAATTCTTTTAACTGTGTAATAATAACCATTATCTAAGATAGAATTCCCAACAAAGGGACGATTTGTTGTTATCATTTTCTTCGCTCTATTTTCAATTATCATAAGTACTTCAGTCATACTCCCCCCTATAATATTATAACAAACGTTTACACCCTTCCAGCGCGCTTGCGCCAGTGAAACGTAGCGCGTTAGGATAATTTACCACCCGCGTTTTTTCCGTCTTTTTATAGTTTTCTTACGTGCTTCTTTTTTACGTTTTCTTTCTTCTAAAGTACGCTGGCCCGGCTCATTCTGTAACCTAACAACTGGGAATCTTTTTATTTTTTTTACTGTAGGCATTTGCCCAAACCCAAAAAGAAGTGGTAATAAAAACGGCATAACAGATTCTTTTGAATATGGCTTCATTTTTTTATTCCTTTCCTCGCGTTTTTCGGTAAGTGAACTTAATCGTTATACTAAAAACATCATTGCAATCCACGTGATAACAGACAAAGGGATAGTTAATTGGCCAATAAATGGTATAAATCCCAAAATAGCACCATAATACCAAGTAAATACAGGCTGCTTTCCAAAATAAACAAGCCACGTATTAATAGTATATGGCCACAAAACAGCACCAATTACGGCACTAATTGATAAAAAAATCAACCAAACAATAAATACTTTCCACATAATAAAATCTCCTTTTAATTAGTTAGTAAATATATTAATAAACATAGCACCCAGTTTAACACGGACGCGCTCACGCGCGCCGGTTAACTGGATCGTTAAACATCTTTGTATTTTAAATAAACTGTAACAATGTTTTGATTATCTTCTTTCAATTCTTTAAACTTTTCAATATATAAAAAGTGAATTTTTGGGAACATCTTTTCGATTTGAGATTCATATTTTTTATATATTCGATAAAGTTCAACTAACTTATTTTCATATTTTGGCATTATAAATTCCTTTCACGTTTAACAAGCGGTTTAAGTCGGACGGCTACCGCCGCCACTTAACCGCGGCGTTAAACCGATTTACAAATATCATTTACCCGTTGTCTTGTTATTGCATTAACACATTTTTCACAAATCCTAATGGTTTTTAAATTTATATAAAAATAATTTTTTGTCTTTGAACCGCATATTATACAAACATTAGATAAATCTTTTTTATTATGTTTTTTTAAGCCATTTATTTCTTTTTGCAATTTATAAATTGCATCAGCGCCGAATGAACAAGCATATTGACAATCTAATGCTAAATCTTCTTCGTCTATGTCTTGTGGTAATCCAACAGTTGCTTTAATTGCAAATATCAATTCATCCAATCCCGTCATATTTATTCTCCTTTCGGTTTAACAATTCATTCAAGCCGAACCGCTCACGCGGTCGGCTTAATTCGAACGTTATAATGCCTAAACAGAATATTTTAAATATCCTTCAACAATAAAATATTCATCGCTGACTATTCCATCTGTAAAATAATTTAAAGAATTAATATTTGTTTCTACTGTACGCCAAAAATCAATTTCTTTTCCAAATAATTCATATTGTTGTGCCAAATAAAATGTTCCTATTTGTTTATGTGCTTTTGAAAATTCATTGTAAAAATTTTCATAAATATTAATATCTTCTTGTAAATATTCAATTCTTGTATCTGTACTAATTCTCCGTATTTGTATATATCTTACATTTTTAAACTTAGAAATATATTTAACAAGATCATAAAATTCTGATACATTATGCCTGTTTAATACAATAGATACACGGACATTATTACCACTACTGGGAATTATATAATCCCAATCAGGTATATCACTTCTACCCATTATTATTTTATTAACATCTGGCTTCAACGTATGTATAGAATAACCTATTTCACCTTTCATTTTTTGAATAATATGCAATTTACGTTTCGCTAAATAGCCATTAGTGCGTACGCCAACTATAAATCCAATACTTTGTAAATAATCAACAATCTCTAAAAGATATTTGTATTGTAGGCCATCAGCAGTTTGTCCAGTTAAATATAGTTTTTTAATATTTTCTTCTTTACACCTTTTTAAAAATAGGCCAAAATTATCCCATAACGAAAAATGAACATCAAGTTGATTTTTTCCGGCCAATTCATTTGAAATATCTTTTCCCAAACAAAAATAACAATTTGCATTACATTTCCCAAGTAAATTAATATTAGCAAATGTATATTTTTTTCTATTTCTATTCTTTTTTATATCAATATTCATTTTTTCCCTCATTATTATAACAATCCATTTCACACGACCGCTTAACGCGACGGGTGAATTTCGGAATGTAGTACTACTCCTTCCTTCTATTCACGTTTAACAAATCATTCCACCAGAAGGCTCACGCAACTGATGAATAACGGCGTTAAATAAATATAAATATTATATTGCAGAGTTACCAGACCATATTGCACATCTGCATATATCAAGTTTAAAATCTCCGTGTTTATAACGGATAATTTCGGCTTGATATATTTCCTGTTTACAAAATGGACAAATCCGTTTAACAAATTGTTCGATCTGATGCTTTTCGCGTTCGGTGTTTTTCTCTGACATTGTTTCTCCTTTGCGCTTGAGATGCAAGTTAACTTGGGTCATTAGCTTATCCTTGTATTCCAAAGTTTAATATTGCTTTCTTTATCGTCCGGGAGAAGTAATACATTGCATTCAATACATTGTATAATCCATTCATCACTATCATTATATGTTTCATATATAATTGCTTTTTTTCCACAAAATGGACAAGGCAACAAATCATTCAAATCAACAGAAGGGCGCATTGGCTCTTTTGTGGTTTTTTTATTCTGTAACATCTGTTAATCTCCTAAATTATTTTCTCCTTTATTTATTTTGTAAAATACCTATTTCACGCGCTTGTTCTTCGGTTATTTCCTGATAACTATTTGGATCGGCGCCTTCATTTATACACCAAGGATTTAAGCCAAGCACATCGCACACCTTATCCCAATCATAATTATCCATTAACTCTTTTAATGTTAATAACATATTAAAACCATCCTTCAAAATGAAAACTACTCATCTCACTATAATCAATCCCAATGCCTTCACCCCGAGAAACTTCTTCGGCATACACCTCTTTAATATCTTCGGAAAGTTCGGAATCAATACCAATAACAGAATAAACTTCTCTCTTATCGGCAAGAAAAACAAATCCTGTGTCGTCTTCCTTGATAAATCTGGAATCAACAATTGCTCCACCGGGCGTTAAAAACGCCTTGTAGGACCGCACAAACCAAGGTCTTGTCTTTAATACAAAATACCGTTCTTCCAAAGTTTTGTTTGATAATCTGAAATGCATATTGCACCCCTTTCATTTTTTATATTACTAATTTCCACTGGCTTTTTAAAAAGCCGATTCATTTATGTTTAAACATCTCTCTTCTTTAAATAAACAATAAAATTATTTGGTATATCAAAAACACTGTCTTCTAATATATCATCGCCAGATTCAGAAATAATCAAATCCTTGTCTTTATAATAAATTACCTGCTGATTAGATCTTTTATAATGCGGATAAACCGCATACATTTCAGTTAATTTATTTAACATTTCAAAATTTTTGTATAATAATTTAACAATAATTTTAGTGGCCAAACGAATAATAACAACCATAGATAACAATATAAGCAAAATGCCAACACTAATATGAATAATAATTTCAGCAACCAATACATTATTTGTTTCTTTTAAAATAATGGCAACAGGAATTAATGTCTCCGCCACAAGTATTAATAAAATAATAAAAATAAAATTACCTAATTGATTTTTAAAATACTTTTCCATAATTTAATCTCCTATATTTTTAATTTTCAACAAACTATCTAATTAATTCCCGGAGCACCCGCCATTTTAGAACGTAGAAACCGATCCAATTCATCAATCAATTGCTTGCGCTTACGATGCTTGCGCAACCAATCGCCATTATTCGCATCCACCAATCTTTCAACGGCAACCATCCTGTCCTGATGAGTTTCGCCGCCCATCATATATGTCTCTAACAACTGTCCATATAACTGCGCTTGTTTTCGGTTCATAATTTATTCCTTTTCATTTCTGTTTAAAAGAATACTTAAAATATTATTAATACTTTTATCGTTTGCCGTTTTAATTTCATTTACAATATTACTACATTCTTCTAATTCTCTTTTTAAAAGAAGGTTTTCTTTTTTAAGCCTTAATATTTCATTATTCATATCAATAATCTCATTTGCAAATTCGATTAATTCATATCTTACATTCATCATTACCCCCTTACATAAAATCCAATATGATTACTTCTGATCAACGATTCTAAATCACACAAATAGAAATGCTCTTTACCATAAGTGGGATATAAACATTCTAAGGTGATTTTGTAATTGTCTTCAACCTTATATCGCTCTTCATTAATAACACAGGGCACCAATTTGTATTCAGAATCACTACTCTTGTAACTAAAAATACCCAAAATTGAGTGTAGTGGGCGCATCGGAACCATAAACAAACAATTCTCGATGCCTACTTCTAAAATTCTGTCTTTTAAATTCATAATGCATTCTCCACTTTTTTTATTAACCAATTTCTATATTCCTCAATTGTACATAAATTTGGATGTTTGCCATTTTTAATAATATCCATAACAACATTAATTTTACTCAACCCAGCACCATATCCCCTTTTCCAAATATGCCAATTCATCGGAGTATCTTTTATTTTTGTTTTTAAAAATTCACTTCTACGATGTTTTAAGTCCACACCCCCCCTAAGACCGTTTCTTTAAAAGTGAGTTTTAGCATTTTTAATCTCCTTTTAGCAAAGATGGCAGAATGTCCAGAATTTCTTTGTAAGTCGGTTGTACATTATATAATAATTTAATGTCACGTCCGTCTTTTACCAAAAATGTACCGTTTTTTAATTGATCGGTTAAATCAGTTGCCCAGTTTTTACCTATTGAATGCAACATTTCGTGCATATCCCGGGCATTCTTTTTATGAAGCTCTTTATTCGAGAAGAATGCTCCTGAGTACATTTGTACACTATTACGTTTCCAATCAAGCGCTCTCCATAATAAAACATTAACCACTTCATTTTTTGGTACATTAAATGCGCGTGCATCAAATGTAGCCAATGAAGTTACGTCGGGAAAACGTTCAATTATTAGCTTATTAAAAATTGATGTCATTAACGCTGCGCTTGTGGAAATTATTTTATCAAGACGGTAGTTGAACCAGCCTTGCGTATTAATTGTGTTATAATCTGTAATAATAAAGGTAGCTTCATCACTTTGTATGTAGCCTACTTTAAATCCCTGCATATGTTTTGCAACATGCACAGCAGAATCAACCATAGTGTTGATTAGATTTTGGTCAAACGGACGTTTGAATCTTCGTGCGTATGTGTGAAAATGTTGTCCGTCTACACGAATGACAACTGGTAAACTGCGTAACAAATTATAGCAAAAGGTTTTCTCATAGCCTTTCATCCGATCACTTAAATCCATTATTTCCCTTTCTTTTTCTTTATTGAGTTTAATGGACAGACTATTCAATAGCCGTTTCATTAGCATCAACACGTAAAACACGACCATCTTTCAAATGCACTAACACACCAAGATCAATTACATCTCCGGCCCAAAATTCCCTGTCATTACGCGCCGGTGCGTACTTCTCAATTCCGGCATCATCCAATATCTGAAAATAAATGTTTTGCTGGCCTTTATAATTCTTACCCGCAGAAATCCAAATCTGATTCCTGTCAAGATGATCATAAATAAAACCGGTGTCAAGATCGACGAACCATTCGCCAAACACACCCACATAGTCAAGAGCATTCTTTTCAAGCTCAAAATATTCAACGCCATTCTCATCAAGAATGCCCTTAACTTCCGGTAATCCAACAACAGGAATGTCGCCGGGATAATCCAAGAAATCTAAAATAAGATTAGCAGGTAAAAGACTCGCCCATTCTTCTTGACTTCTTTGATGTTCAGGGATTAATAAGATTTTCATAATTTCCTCCTTTTTTTAAAATATATTATTTATTTTGTGCAAACGCAAGTTTTTTTTAAACAACAACAATTTTATCGGTCAAAACTACCGGTCGATCAAATATTGTACCGGCAATTCTTACACCGCCCACAATCTCCACCGGAATTATCTTCGACGCAAAGGTAATTTTCTTTACATACTCCGCATCGGCCTTATTTACAAAAACCATCAATTTGTCGGAAATATCTTCAGATGATACCCTTCCAGACGCCACCTTCACAGTGTGAAAACAAGTGCTATCAGATTCGTTTTCGCCCTTCTCGATCGGATAGTAACCAATCATATCAAATCGACCGCCAAAATTATCTACCAATACATATCCAGTTACAGCCATTGGTTCAACACTATAATCAACCACAACCGATGACCAATACAAATCATCCCGAGGCGGTTTTTTCGAATACGGCGGTACTCCGCTATTCAAAAATCTTGAGTAAAACATATTGCATCCCATTAAGGTTGAAATGTAAACGTTGTTTTGTGTTTTACCAATACAACGTTGTGATCGTTTTCTTTTAAATACTGATATTCTTTGACATCATCTGTCCACGAATCAAAATAAGGTTCGTCGTCGATCAAAATTTCATCTGGGGCATCAATCAAAAGTTTGCCGACCATAATATCGTCAATATTTGACCGAACAATTTCATAGATTTTAAATTCATAATACATTTTAATTCTCCATTTTTTAATATTACTAATTTTAGCTGACTTTTTCAAGATGCGGATTCATTTTATAATTTTACTTTTGAAAACATAACGCCAAATTCGGCTTCATAGGAATCAACCACATCTTTCGCCTCCTTTAGCCCCAAATTAAACTCTCTCTTCACATCCTTTACCGCCTCGACTTTGTTTGCATAAGAACGACCGGTAATATAATTGTAAACCGGTATGTTTTTAAGAAAACGATGGCTTTTAATAAAAATATCAGGGTAGTTCGCTGCTATGTAATATAGCATTGTTTTTACATCTTCGTCTTTTAATGACGCCAGAATCATTATTGTTTCTTTGTTCATCTTCAGTTCTCCTATGTTTTTTTTGAACAATAAAAAAGGCGCGTCCCATAAATCAGCCGACTATTATTAATAGCCAAACCATTTTATGAAACGCGCCTTTGCTGTGATCTAACTGGACACAAAAAAAGGCACACCGGTTTAAAGCTATTTTTTTAAGCTATAACCAGTGTGCCCTTGCTATGATCTATCAACTTGACCAGTGCAATGGCACCTATTCGCAGACGTTCAAAACGCCTGCGTTAAACAAAATATGTCTGCTTTTTGAACGGAAGCATAACCGCACGGCTGCTCAATAAAGCATCCGAAACACACAATAACGATCGAACGCAGCGCTATTGCGTTTGGAAATGACCGGATCGTTAAAAGAACTGTTCGGCTTTAACCAGCCAAACAATCTTTTATGGTCTTCGGATAACTGAATCCAATCATAAGAGTATTGATCTCTTTGATCGGGCGTCATCATATCTAAAATATCGGTTTTGATTTTTTCTTCTTTGAATTGTTTCATTGTTCAAGCCTCCTTCTAACTACTTCATAATGCCAACCATCCCCGCCACCATCGTAAGAATAGGCGGTTCCGGCATCCGTTGTTACCAATACGACGTCCACAAAGCCGTCGTATGGAAAGATTTTTAATACTACATAGATTTCCATTAGAATACCTCCTTTTTTATAATTTGATATTCAAACAATCCATTATAATACCCAATGGATTCATCGAGTTTTTTCAGTGCCTCGATACGCCCTTCGGCTTTATCTTGCGTATCATACACATAGTCAACCCAACTTTCATCTCCATCGGTAATAACCACTATGTAAACAGTCATTACACCTCCTTCAATTCTTTTATAATAATTTTCTTACCTTCCCGGCGGATAGCCTTTTTTACCAACCTTTTCAGGGATTTAAGGCTACCGCGTTTGGCGTGTCGCCGACTATATTTGTTGTCGGCTATCCGCTTCATTGTTTTGCTATTGTTTGTTGCTCTCATTTTCCACCCCATTTTTTGTATATAGTAAAATAATCCGCAAGCGCACAGGGATCTGCGTGATGCAGGTGCTCCCGGATTCGGCGCATCAGCTTTTCTGACGGAATTTCTCGCACGGAGTAGGGCTCGTGTACCCACGAGTCGCCCGGAAATTCCCCGTAAGGGATATCTTCCTTGCGACCGGCGCGAGGCCCTGAAACCCACAAGATTTCATAGGTTTCCCACCCCCCTGCTATCAATAAAAATTCATAGGGTTTCGGGGATTTTATTCCCTTAATAAAGTTGCTCATAATAACTCCTTTGCCCATCAGGCGTTGGATGCCCCTTATCCGCTATCAATAAGAAGCGATTTTAGCTGGCCGGATAGCGCGGCCGATTCTTTTTTAACAGTCAAATCGGAACGCCGCGCCACTTTGTTCCCGCCGTTTCCGCCACGGAGCAACGCGGCTATTTGTGGAGCTGCCCGGAATCGAACCGGGGTCTTGTATGCTGTGTTATTTAACACAACAAACAATCGAAACCAATTCAGCCCCTTATTTTTTTTATTTTGCAACGAAAGCTGCCTTATATACTTCCTTGTTGGACAGCTTTCGTTGAAGCCTTAAATATTCCATTAAGGCTTTCTTGTCACCACGAAAAATCTTTTTTTCAAGATTCTTTAATCTTTTTTCCATCTTCTTTTCTCCGTTCTTTCCAATAAAAAAGCGCATTTATTTTATAGTGCTCTGCGCTAAACGAGCACTAACAATTTTACCCGGCTTTTTTGAATCGCGGTTCTAATATAAGAATTAGTGCGGTCGGGAAGCCGAGTTTGTGAAAAACTTCACCTATCAATATAAAATAAAAGCCCCCGAATGATCGGGGGCAATGATCGGCCTAATTAGCTAACAATTCGCGGTA
>CAZDNW010000061.1:0-11424 GCA_964506905.1 uncultured Candidatus Saccharibacteria bacterium | reverse complement strand
CCTAACTTCTTACCGAGTTTTATGGCTTCCCATGCTATTAAATTTGATGCCATTAAGTTACGGTGTTCATTAGACGAACCACCATAAGGATAATAAATAGTATGTTCATTATTAAAAAGCATCCAAGCAACAAGTGGTTTATCTTGATAATACGCAATCAGTATGTTTGCTTTTCCTGCATTAGAAAATATTTCATAGGCATTTTTATAATACTTTTTTGAATGAATTAGAAAATTTTGCCTTTTTGCTGTTTCGGATAGCAATTGATAAAATTGCTCAAAACCACTATTAGTATTTTCTAATCTCACATTAACCCCTTTTCTTGAAGCCAGTTTTGTATTGTATCTGGTTTTACTAGAAAAGTTCTTAATTAATTCTTCTTCTGGTTTTGATATATCTAATAATACATTATGAGTTGCAAATGTACTTCTTGGAGCAAGTTTGCACTCTTCTTCTACTTCTAACAATACTCTTAGCAATTTTTCAGAATTTTTATCATATTTTAAAACATTAGGAACATCAAACCGTATAAATGCAATATCCTCATCTATGGCAACAGCCTTTAATTCCTTAAAGTTAAATTTTTGAGTTAAAAAATTAACTCTAGGTGCATATCCAACATACTTTTTTATTCCTGGGATTTTATGTTTTGTTAGTTGTATATTGCCTATTTTTATAGCAGTATTACCCATTGAGGTTTTAAATTCTCCCCATAAATCAGTTTGCACTAAATGAGTATCTAGGTTGTAATTCATATTAAGTAGTTTATATTAATTAGTATAAATGTTAATAGTTAAATTATGAGGAATTCAACCGATAACAAAAACAAAATAAAGGCAAAAAAAGAATTTGGGCAGAACTTTTTAACAAATGATTTAATTATAAAAGAATTTGTAACTAGCTTATCCATTGAAAACAATGATTTTATAATAGAAATCGGTGGTGGTAGCGGTGCTTTAACTAAAGAAATTATTAAGTTTTGTAATAAATATCTAAAACTTTTTGTGTTTGAAATTGATGATGGTTTAATAAAATTTCTTAAAGATATTGTTAAAGATTGTGATAATTCACATATTCAGCACAAAGACTTTTTAAATGTAAAGTTAGATAAGCTGTATGAGCCATACAGAAAACAAGCTAATTACTATAAAATAATAGGTTCAATTCCCTATAATATAACTTCCCCAATTATTCATAAAATATTAAAACTAAAATATAGGCCCGACACAATATTATTAATAATTCAAAAAGAAGTTGGTGATAAAATAATTGAAAACGCACCGAATGGATCATATTGGTCTAATATAATTTTAGGATACAAACCAACAAAATTATTTAAAATACATAGAAATGAATTTTACCCTTCTCCTAAAGTTGATAGTGTTGCAATAAAATTAGTAAAAGATAAAAACACAGAGAAAATTATAAATGAAATAGGTTTTGATAATTGGTCAAAGTTTTTGCATCATGTTTTTAAAAACCCAAGAAAGATGATTAAAAAAGCATTTAATGAGAAATTACTAAAAAGTGCAAATATCAACCCAAATGATAGACCTCAACACATTGATCAAAAAAAGTTAATATCGCTATATAATTTAATTTATAAAAATAGAACTCAATAATTGTAATAGCATTATCACTTGTTTAGTCAAACTGCATATTTAATTTTGCCGAAACGAAGAATATCTTGTCATCAACTAATAAATACACGCTTGACTATCCTTAGCAGTCTGTATAATATAGTGCTAGTATGGATTTAACACCAAGACAACAACAGATATTACAGTTAATAATAGAAGAATATATTGAAAGTTGCCAACCTGTTGGTTCGGTAGAACTTGTTAATAAAAGAGGACTAAATATTAGTGGTGCTACTGTTAGAAATGTAATGGCACAATTAGTAAAAAAAGGCTATTTACAAATGCCACATGCATCAAGTGGTAGAGCTCCTACAGAAAGAGCTTACCGCTTTTACATTACAGAATTAATGGAAGAAGCACCGTTAAGTGTTTTAGATGAATTAGCTATAAAGCAGAAAATTTTAATGACTCAGTTTGAGTTAGAAAGATTATTAAAAAATACTGCGGTTGCTTTATCTGAAACAACTGGCATGCTTGCATTTGCGTTAACAACAGATGGATTTATAACATATAGCGGTGCAAGTAGAATTTTGGATATGCCAGAATTTTATGAAATAGAAGTTACAAAAGCAGTATTTAAGTTTGTGGATGATTATGATTTAGCAATGTCTATTGTTTCACAGAGTCAACCAGATTCTGTAACAGTTTTTATAGGTAGAGAAATTGGATTAGCAAATATGGAACCGATTACAATTATTACTGCACAAAGCAAAATAGATAATACACAGTGTTATATAGGTGTAATCGGGCCATCAAGAACTCGTTACGAACGAGTTATTCCGATTATTAAGCACACAGTTAATATGTTAAATGAAGTTGGAGAAACGATATGAGTTCAGTAGATAAGAAAATAAAAAAAGAATATTCCAAAGCAAAAGACAAGGCAACAAAAGCCTTTAAAGACAAAGAATCAGATCATAAACATAAATCAAAATCTTCTGATTCTAGTTCAAAAAATGCAGTTGTATCAATGCAAGAATATGAGGAAATTAAAACTAAGTACTTAAGAGCATTAGCAGATTATGAAAATTTAGAGAAAAGATCAATTAGAGATAAGGAACAAGCATCAATGTTAGCTAATGAGGTATTAATTGAAAAATTAATACCTGTATTAGATGACCTTGATGAAGCAATAAAACACATTGACGATGATGGCTTAAAACAAGTACAAAAAAAACTGGTTAAGGCACTAGAAGACAGTGGGTTAGAAATTATAAATCCACAAGATAGTACCTTTAATCCAGATGAACATGAAGCCATAGAATCAGTCAATGGTAAAGAAAATTTAGTAGTAAAAGTTTATAGAAAAGGTTATCGTTTAGGCAATAAAGTATTACGCCCAGCTCTAGTAGCTGTTGGAAATGGTAATGCTTGATTTCCTAAGAAAGAGAGATAAAAATGTCAAAAATACTCGGAATAGATCTTGGAACGACAAATAGTGCAATGGCCATCATGGAAGGTGGTAAAGCCAAGATTATTGAAAACGCAGAAGGTAGTAGAACTACTCCATCTGTGGTAACTATTTCAGATGGAAAAGTTACAGCAGTTGGGATACAAGCCAAAAGACAATCCGTAATAAATCCTAAAAATACGATTTATTCAGTAAAAAGTATAATGGGAAGAAAATTTAGTGATCCAGAAGTTTCTAAGATTGCTAAAGAAGTTCCCTACACTATTAAAGAAGGTAAAAATGGATTAGCAGTTGTTGAAGTTGATGGTAAAGAATGGACACCACAGGAAATTTCGGCACAAATATTAATGAAATTAAAAAGAGATGCTGAAAGCTATTTAGGTGAAAAGATTGAAAAAGCGGTTATTACTGTACCTGCTTATTTCAATGATTCACAAAGAAATGCAACAAAAGAAGCAGGAAAAATAGCAGGATTTGAAGTTGAAAGAATTATAAACGAACCTACAGCAGCTTCGCTTGCTTATGGTTTAGATAAGAAGACGAATGAAAAGATTGCTGTTTATGATTTAGGTGGTGGTACATTTGATATTTCAATATTAGAAATTGGTGATGGTGTATTTGAGGTAAAAGCGACAAATGGTGATACCTTACTTGGTGGTGATGATTTTGATAAAAGAATAATTGAATGGTTGGTTGAAGAATTTAAAAAAGATCAAGGTGTAGATTTAACACAAGACAAACAAGCAATGCAAAGATTAAAGGATGCTGCAGAAAAAGCTAAGATAGAACTTAGCACTATGGAAAGCACACAAATTAATATTCCATTTATAACTGCAGATCAAAGTGGACCAAAACATCTTGATATAGAATTAACAAGAGCAAAATATGAGCAATTGGTTGATGATTTAATTCAGCAAACAATACCACCTGTAGAACAAGCATTAAAAGATTCTGGATATTCAAAGAGTGATATCAATGAAGTTATATTAGTAGGTGGTATGACAAGAACACCAAAAGTTGTAGAGGTAGTAAAAGAATTATTTGGAAAAGATCCACACAAAGGAGTTAATCCAGATGAAGTTGTTGCTATTGGAGCAGCGATTCAAGGTGGTGTATTGGCAGGCGATGTAAAAGATGTATTGTTACTAGATGTTACACCATTAACATTAGGTATAGAAACTTTAGGTGGAGTATTTACGCCAATTATAAAGCGAAACACAACAATACCTACAAAAGCATCGCAAGTATTTAGTACAGCAAGTGATAACCAAACAAGTGTACAAATACATGTGTTACAAGGTGAAAGAGAAATGGCATCAGGAAACAAATCGCTTGGAACATTTGTACTAGAAGGAATTCCCCCAGCACCAAGAGGAGTTCCACAAATTGAGGTTACATTTGATATAGATGCAAACGGTATCTTAAATGTTACAGCAAAAGATAAAGCAACTGGAAAAGAGCAAAAAATAACAATTCAAGGTAGTACTGGATTATCTGAAGAAGAGATAGAAAAAATGGTAAAAGAAGCTGAAGCACACAAGGCAGAAGACGAAAAGAAAAAGCAATTGATAGAAGCCAAAAACCAAGCTGAAAATGTTGTCTATACTACTGAAAAAACAATAAAAGATGCTGGTGACAAAATAGATTCTTCTAAAAAAGAAGAACTAGAAAAAATGGCAAAAGATTTGAAAGAATTAGTTAAAACTTCTGATGATATTGAAAAATTAAAATCAGAAACAGAAAAATTAAGTACAAAATTACAAGAAGTAGGGGCTGAGATGTATAAAGCAGCAAGTACAGAAAGTTCTAATACTGAAGAAAAATCTACAGACAACACTGCTGATGACAAAAAAACTGAAGATAAAAAAGACAATAAAAGCGGTGATGATACAGTAGAAGGTGAAATAGTTGATGAGGGAGAATAATAAAACATCTCCCCTGCCCTGCTACGAAGTTATTATTGGTTAATTAAAGTGGCTGGGCTCTTGTAAGAGCCCAGCCATAATCATTATATTATGGCGGATTATTACAAGATACTAGGTGTTTCAAAAAATGCTACAGATGATGAAATAAAAAAAGCATACAGAAAGCTTGCTAGAGAATGGCATCCAGATGTTGCTAAAGATAAAGAAAACGCAGAACAGAAATTCAAAGAAATAAATGAGGCATATCAAGTGTTAAGTGACCCTAAAAAAAGAGCACAATATGATCAATTCGGTGAAGCGGCGTTTGGTGGTGCTTCTGGAGGTGCTGCAGACGCAGGCAACGGATTTGGTGGTGCAGGTTTTAATCCTTTTGGATCATCTGGTGGTCCTTTCACTTGGACATATACAACCAGTTCGACCGACAGTGATTTTGGTGACCCATTTGATATATTTGAACAAGTATTTGGGTTCAGAGGTTTTAGTAATTACAGAAAAAAAGGTAGAAATGTTAGATACATATTTACCATCGACTTTGAAGATGCAATAAAAGGTCTAGAGAAAACAATAGATGTTGATGGCCAAAAATTAAAAATAAAACTACCAGCAGGAGTTAGAGATGGAACTCAAATTAAATTTACCGGTAAAGGTGAACCACCAAGAGTTCAAGATGGTGAACCCGGTGATTTATATATAACAATACAAGTAAAGCCTCACCCAGAATTTGTAAGGCAAGGAGACGATGTATTTTCAGTTCTTGTGATTGATATGGCCCAAGCTGCATTAGGTGATAAAGTGGAAGTTAAAGTTATTGATCCAAAATCAGAAACAGGTTTTTCTTATAAAAAAGTAAAAGTTCCTGCGGGAACTCAACCAGGTTCGCAAATAAGATTAAGAAACTTCGGTATGCCCAAATTAAGAGGTAGTGGTAGAGGTGATCATTATATTACAATAAAAGTTGAAATTCCCAAAAAACTAACAAAAGATCAAAAGAAATGTTTAGAAGAAACTTTTATGAAAAAATGATTGCTAATAGATACCTATACTTTTCTATTTGATATTCAAAAATAGTATATTAGAATAAAATTAATGATTAACCAAGAGATCGCCCTTATATTTTCAAACATGGCTTCTTATTATGAAATGTCTGATGATAAAAACGCATTTTTTAGGGCGAGAGCTTATAGAAAAGCTGCCGAAACCTTAGAAAAATTTCCTTATGATTTAAAATCTAATGATTGGAAATCAAAAGATAAATTAGTAAAAATAGAAGGCATCGGACAACGAACCGCAGAACAAATAATTGAATATATAGAAACAGGAAAAATCCAAGCATACGAAGACTTAAAAAAAGAATCCCCTGTTAATTTAGAAGAACTATTAAAAGTTCAGGGTGTAGGACCAAAAACAATAAAAAAGTTATATAAAGAATTAGGTGTTACAGATATAGAATCACTTAAAAACGCCGCTGAAGCTGGTCTAATAGCTCAATTAGAAGGGTTTGGAGAAAAATCACAAGAAAAAATATTAGAAAGTATTGAATTTACAATTGTAAATAAGGACAGAATACTTTTTGCTGAAGCTGAAAACATTGTAAACCAAGTACTCGAATATTTAAATAAAGATAAAAATTTAATTAAAGCAGTACCTTTAGGCTCATTTAGGCGAAAAAAAGAAACAATTGGCGATATTGACATTTTGATACTATCCAAAAATCCAAAACAAACAACAAAATACTTTAATTCATATAGTCATATAGAAAAAATACTTGCCACGGGAGATACAAAATCCTCAGTGTGGTTAAAATCTAAAATACAAATAGACATACGAATTGTAAACAATGATAGTTTTGGATCAGCTATGCAATATTTTACAGGAAGTAAAGAACACAACATAAGATTAAGAAATGTTGCAATTTCACAAGGCTATAAACTTTCTGAATACGGATTGTTTGATAGAAATACAAAAGCAAAAGTAGAAGGTGCTGATGAAAAAGCGATTTACAAACGATTAGGGTTACAATTTATTGAACCCGAATTAAGAGAAGCAGAAGGAGAAATTGAAGTCGCTAAAAATCATAATTTACCTACCCTTCTCACAATTAATGATATAGAAGGTGACTTACATACACACACGACTTTTAGCGATGGCGCAAACACTGTTGAAGAAATGGTAATACAAGCAATAAGCAAAGGGTATAAATACATAGGGATAAGTGATCACTTTGGAAAGTTAAAAATTGCCAACGCAATTGACGAAACAGAATTTAGCGAATATTTAACAGAAATAAGACAAGTTGGTGAAAAGTATAAAAATAAAATAAAAGTTTTTGCATCTGCAGAAGTCGAAATTGATAAAGATGGTAATTTGGAATTTAATGAAAAGTTACTAAAAGAATTAGATTATGTTGTTGCATCTATACACTTTTCTACAAATATGACCAAAAATGAAATGACAAGACGAATTATAAAAGCAGTTAAAAACCCTCTTACAACAATATTAGGACACCCAACAAATCGATTACTCTTAATAAGAAAAGGATATGAGTATGACTACAAAGAGGTATTTAAGATAGCAAAAGAAGAAAATACAGCATTAGAAATTAATTCTCAACCAAAAAGATTAGATTTGAGTGATAAACTAGCAAGAATGGCAAAAGAGATTGGTTGTAAAATTGCCATAAATACAGATGCCCACAACACAGAAAGTCTAGATTTAATAAAATATGGCGTAAATAATGCTAGACGCGGTTGGATTGAACCAAAAGATTTGTATAAACCTTTTTAACTGATATAATTTACTATACAATATTATCAATGTATAGTATAAACCCGCCCAACATATAGCTATGCCTAAAAAAAAGAAAGTACTAAAAACAAAAAAGAAATCTAAAAATGTTGGTAAGGTTGCCAAAAATGCTTACAAAAAACCGAAAAAGACATTAAAAACAAGGCGAAAAAGAAAATCAATAAAAAGAAAAACACTGAAAAATACACCTATTATAGATAAAAAGAAACAGAAAAAAATTGACAATAATTTATCAAACTTAAGTAAAGACCTTCAAAAACCATTAAATAACACTAAAGCCGACTTGTTTTATAAGGTTTCAGTTCTTGCTTCAATGACATTACTTCTAGTAACATTATTAATAATTGGAATTAATACAAGTGTAATAAATGCAAGAGAAGATATTATAGTTCCAGTTGACCTATCAAACCAACCTACTAAAGAAAAACATTCTTACAGTGAATATCCATTAAGAATAATAATTAAAAATAAAGATATAAACACACTCATAGAACCTGCTAAATTAGAAAATGGAACATGGTCAATAAGTGAGAATAAAGCAAATTTTGGTGTAGAAAGTGGATATCTAGATAGTCCATTTGGAAACATTATAATATTTGCACATGCACGAAAAAACCTATTTAAAAATTTAAAAACAGTAGACATTGGAGATGAAATCACTATAATAGGTGATAACAATTATTATACTTATAAGGTAGTAAAAAAAGAAAAAATATTACCTGAAGAAGTAAATAAAGCTAAGTCAATTGGTGATACTAACCTTTCGTTATTTACTTGTGATGGCAACGATGACGAATACAGGTTACTAATAAAAGCAGTTAAAATTAGTAAAAATGAATTACCAAACAAGGAGGTGACCTAAAAATACTATGGCATCAAAAAAGAAAAAAAACACAAAGCCTACTAATAAAAACAAGCAGTCAAAAGCACAAAAAAATGCTAAAAACAGTACTGCTAAAAATTCCACAAAAACATCAAATCTAAATTCAGCAAAAGAAAATGAAACAAAGAAGCCAGCACAAAAGAAAAATGATACTGCTCAGCAAGTAGCTATAATAATAGCTGTGTTGTTAATTCCAACAGCTATAATTGCATATAATTATGCTGTTCAACCAAAAGATAAAACAGATTTAGAAGAAGTAACCGTTGAAGAATTAACACCAGATACTACTGTAGAAGAAGTTGAAGTTACAGAAAATAGTGATGACAAACCAGATGTAGTGGCAATAAAAAAAGAAGTTGAAATAACGATAAAAAAGCCTGAGCAAATAAATGCAGATACCGAAAATGCTGAAGAAGAAAAAAATGAAACCCCAGAAGAAGAAGCTAAAGAAATGAACGAGAAAAATATGGAAGAAAACACTGAAAACACAAAAGAAGCTACAGAAGACATACAAATAGAAGAAGATGATAACGAAAGACCTTTATTAAAGATGGCAATAATAGGTGGAATTTTAAAGAAAATATTTGACTTCTTTTCAAATAACAAAGAACAGGCAACACAACCTGAAAATACAGAAACAACAGTAGAAAATACAGATAATACAAATGAAGAAAATGTTGAAGGTACAAAAGATGAAGCTACGACTCAAGAAGAAACTATGGATAAAGAAAACAAGGAAGGCATGGATAAGGTAAATACATTACCAAATACAAGCTCAAAGGTGAATTATATTGTAAAAAAAGGAGATAATGTTTACAAAATATCAATAACTGTTTGTAAAGATGAGTCGTTTTATAAGAAACACATGAGCAACAATTTCTTACGAGTAGGTTCAAAAATAGAAGTAGAATGCGACTAGATGTAAAGTAAATAAAGTAAATGACGAAATTTCATACCTGCCCTTCTCTTTTTCAGTCTGTGACCTAAAAAGTAAAGAAAATTCAACATCTTTACAATCCTCTTTCTTGCAATTTAAAATAGAGCAACCTAGTCATATTGTGTTATATACAGTTTAAAGATTGAAGTATTAACTATAAGAGGATTTGATAAATATTCTAGAGTATTATTAACATAAATCGGATTTTTACGAGCATTTACTAAATTACCATCAGTAAGTAACCCTCCTGTAACCCTTAAATCTTTGTCAAAGTTATCTGTACCGTAACTTTCAACATTTATGTCGCCTTTCGAAATTATTAATGCATTTATATTTTCAACCTCTCGTGTGATAGTGGTACTACCGGTAATCATAATTATTGGTTTATCAATTACTGTAGTGTTGTCTATAGTTAAGTCACCATCTACAAACATAACGCCATCTGAATTGACCAAATTTTCTGATGAAAAAAGTGCATCGATATCTGTTCCCTTACTATTATTATAAGACTTTTCTGAATATGAATCTGATAAATGATACACATTACTTGTATTAGAGTCTTCTTTTAACAAACCAGTACCAATGCTGGTACTTCCATATACAATTAAAGATCCGGAGCCCGATCCGTGCGCTAAACCAGTTTCTAAATCAATGTTTCTAAACACAACATCTTTATTGTCACCGCTGTCTTCATATCTCATACTATCGGCAGTATAATTGCTTAAAATTGTGATGTTACCCTGATCTACTACCAAAAAATCATCGAGCTTATATACAATATCGATTGGCAGATCATTACCGACACTATCCTTTGCCCTACAAGAATCAGGAATATTTTGTCGCGATTCAGACCACACTTTTGCCCCATTACTGTCGGTAACATTAAACCATAACCTTACTTGCCTTGGTGGGGCTTCGTCTGGAGCTGTATATACATTATCAACAGAACGATCTGACACATTATTAATTGGATTGGGAGTAAAATGGCCAGCATTCGGATAAGATGAATCATCTGATTCCGCATAATAATTGAATTGAAAATTAGCAATGCCATTAAGAATTGTTGAAGTAACATCAGCATCTTCACCAAAATACATTTGAGAACCTCCTGGATCAGACGGTACAGTTACAACCATACTGTCACACAAAAGCGGAAAATATGATACCGTAACCCAATCGGAAGCTGGCGGACAGTCATTACTATCACCTTTAGCACGTATTCTATACACATAAGATTTTTGCGGTTCAACAATATCTGTGCATGATGTTGTAGATGCACCTACAGTTCCACTGCCACAAGTGCCAGAACCTGCATCAGACAATGAACCCCAATCTGATGTGCCGTAAGGTGCTATTTGAATTTCATAATTATCTGGCGTTTTTGGGGAAGTAATTGCGTTCCAACTAAGCTCTACCGTTCTGTCACTATTTGATTCATCGTCACCAGCTACTTGGGTAGACAAAAAGTTACTTACTTTAGAAAATTTTGAATATGCACAACAGGCGTTTCCGTCTGCATCAATATCAGCTCCACAAGCACAATCATTTTGGCATACATCCTTTACAATGCGACAATAATCGTTTGTACATGAACCTGTGTGAAGATTTTTTTTGTATCTTTTTACAATACCAACTCTACGTTGTGTTGATAGGCAAGAACCTGCTCCACATGTGCCATAAGTTGATTCAGTAATGTCGCAACTGGCATCACACGACAATATATCTTGGCATGAGTTATCACTGCAAGTTTGTCCAGATTGGCAACTACACGTACCACCACAACCATCTGGCCCACAATATCCAGATGGACATGAAGGGGTACA
>CAZDNW010000060.1:0-21052 GCA_964506905.1 uncultured Candidatus Saccharibacteria bacterium | reverse complement strand
AAATGAGTTTTTAGAACCAATAAGAGAAAGACGAGAAAAATATAAGGATGAAAAATTGTTAAAAGAGATTTTGCAAGAAGGAACAAATAGAGCAAGAAAAGTTGCAAAACAAACTATGAAAGAAGTTAGAAGTAGTATTAGTTTAGTAGATGTTTAGTATGGTAGAAATATGCCCACAAAAAGAATCCAAGATATACCACCAGGTATTCCAAACGGAATTTTTCACACAGATACATTGAACAGACTAGATATGGTATGTTGGCCATGGGAAATATTAAATGCCAACATACCAACAGAATATGTGCGGATATTGCGATTATTAGCAGAACTTGGATTGGTAGGGGATAAAGATTTATTATATATGGCTTATGAAATGATTCAGCCGCCAAAGGTTTTGAATGAGTTAAACGATGTTGAAGTATTAGCTCGTTTGCCCAATGATTTGGACATTGTAAACGCATTTAATGATGCAGCTAAAATAATTCCTGAACAATCAATAAGCGTACATTCTAATAGTGGTTTATATTATGAACTATTACCGGCTGAATCGGCGTTGGTTGTATTAGATCCTAAGGCATCTGATGATGCCTTCACAGGAGTTTATGATAGGGTGAGTGAAGGACTTATGTTATTAAAGGTGTCGAATTTAAGTATAAATAGTATAAAGGAGAGTGCAGAAGCCTTATCGCAATTGTTTATAGTTAAGAGTAACACAACAAATATGCCCAAATATTAACCTCACAGTATATATTATTTGCTTATTAATGCTAAATGAACGATAGTGAGATGATTTTTTAGACCCGATAAATCATCAATTATTACAGTTACCAGATACAAACCTAAACCATTTCGAGGTAGCGGAATTGTCAAAATGGGTTACTTTATTAAAATTGAAAAGTAATAAAGGGATTCCATATTTCAATAAAGTAGAACAAAATATTATACAAGTGGCTAAAAAGCCCTCTATAATAAGCTTAAATACTTTTAGTGGTGATGTAGATGTGTTTGATTCGCAAGGAGAATTACTAGAAGGGGTTTGAAAAATTAGAGATATGGGGGTGTTTCTAATGGTGGATTTTGCTACCATTAATTATCTCCATTTTATAGAGGGTGTAAAAAGTTCTTTTAAATTACAATTATTAATACATAACGAAAGAGCTGAGTATCTTTCAGTGTTGAGGGATGTATATGGCCTAAACGATTTCCCGCCTTTCATCAAAAGGGACGGAAAAAGTGAGCGATTGGTTATCATTTCAGAAAGGCTAAATGGATTTTCTCGCGAATCTAAATTTGAAATCTTTAAAGTAGGTTTAATGGTATATCAAGATTCACAAATTAATTTAAATTAATTTGTGAAGATTTTTCTACACCACCCCTTGACTCAACATAGCATCTGCTACCTTAATAAATCCACCTACATTTGCGCCTTTGACATAGTCAATCTTATATTTAGTTCCAATACCTTCTAATATTCCTTCTTGTTCCACATCAACATTTGCACCATCTTCTATGCCGTATTTAACCGTTGTTTTATGAATGTTTTTCATTATTGTTTTTAGTTTTTCATCTACCTCTTCTCTAGACCACACCATTCGCAAGCCGTTTTGAGACATTTCTAAACCAGAAACAGCAACACCGCCAGCATTTGATGCTTTGCCAGGTGCATATAATATACCTGCATCTTGATAAACTTTAATTGCTTCATTTGTACTTGGCATGTTTGCACCTTCGGCTACTGCCATCACGCCATTTTCAACTAGTGTTTTTGCATCTGACTCGTCAATTTCGTTTTGTGTAGCACAAGGCAATGCAATGTCAACTTTTACTTCCCAAGGTTTTTTGCCTTCAAAATATTCACCACCGCTAAATTTATCAGCATATTCTTTTATCCTTCCGCGTTTTACATTTTTTAATTTTTTAACAAATTCTAATTTTTCTTGGTCGATTCCTGCTTTATCGTAAACATATCCGCTTGAATCGGATAATGTTACAACGCGTCCGCCAAGTTCTATTGCTTTTTCTGTTGCATATTGAGCAACATTTCCAGATCCAGAGATTGCAATGGTTTTACCAACGAGATTCTCTTCTTTGGTTTTTAACATTTCTACTAAGAAATAAATTAGGCCATACCCTGTTGCTTCTGGTCTTATATTGCTTCCGCCCCATTCTAAACCTTTTCCAGTTAAGACGCCTGTAAATTCATTTTGCAATCGCTTATATTCCCCAAACAAAAACCCTATTTCGCGAGCGCCTACTCCAATATCACCAGCAGGAACATCTGTATTAGGACCAATGTGTCTATACAATTCACTCATAAAAGATTGGCAAAAACGCATAACTTCCCCATCACTTTTGCCGTGAGGGTCAAAATCACTACCTCCTTTGCCTCCACCCATTGGTAATCCAGTTAAACTATTTTTAAATATTTGTTCAAATCCTAAAAATTTTAAAATGCTTAAATTTACTGATTTATGAAATCTTAATCCCCCTTTGTATGGGCCAATCGCACTATTAAATTGAACGCGATACCCTTTATTAACTTGTACCTTTCCATTATCATCAACCCAAGGAACCCTAAACATAATAACTCTTTCAGGTTCTACAATCCTTTCTAACAGCCCGTTTTCTAAATATTTTTTATTGGAATTCAAAAACCCTTCTATTGACGATATAAATTCTTCAACTGCTTGTAAAAATTCTGGTTGGTTAGGGTTATCTTCTTTTACTTTTACTAAAAATTTTGGGGAATTAAACATTTTATTTTGTTTAGTTAGTTCTTTGACTAAGTTGCCAAAGAATTAAATAATAAGTAAACACTTAAAATATTAATACGCAATATTTAGTTGTTACCATTTGCTTCGTCTTCTCTTTCAGCTAACCATTTTTCTGCGTCTAATGCCGCCATGCACCCCATTCCCGCTGCAGTAATAGCTTGTTGGTATCTGTAATCTCTTACGTCACCTGCAACAAATACACCATCAACACTTGTTTTCGTGTTATCAGTTACAACAACATATCCTTGATCATCTAAACCAACTTTACCTTCTAAAAATTTAGTATTTGGAATATGACCAATTGCTAAAAATAACCCGTCAACTTTTAGTTCGCTTGTTTCACCCGTTTGTGTGTTTTTCAAAACCAAAGTTTCTACAAACTGCGAACCTTTAATTTCGATAACCTCTGAATTCCAAACAATTTCTATCTTTTCATTATTAAAAACTCTGTTTTGCATTGCTTTAGAAGCTCTAAATTCATCGCGTCTATGAATTACATAAACTTTAGTGGCAAATTTTGTTAAATAAGAAGATTCTTCCATAGCACTATCACCACCACCTACAACTGCAACAACCTTATCTCTATAAAAAGCTGCATCACAAGTTGCACAAACAGAAACACCTCGTCCGTAAAATTCATCTTCGCCTTTTACATGAAGCCTTCTTGGGGAAGAACCGGTCGCAATAATTACAGATTTAGATTTAAATTCATTCCCTGCATTTGTTTTTACAACCTTTATCTCATCGCTAAAATCGACTTCAACTGCATCTTCATACACAAATTCCGCGCCATATTTTTCAGCTTGTTTCATCATGTTTTGCATAAGTTCTGGGCCATCAACGCCATCAACAAACCCGGGATAATTTTCAACAAGTGTAGTATTCATTAATTGCCCGCCATATTCAAACCCTGCAATAATCAAAGGGTTTAAATCTGCTCGCCCATTATAAATACCCGCTGTTAATCCAGCAGGTCCTGAACCAATAATTATAACTTCTCTTATATTTTCACTCATATTTTTGTTAGGTGGAATTCAATCGGCATATTTAAATCAAACAATAAAACGATATCTACTTAACCTATCAAACTATGCACAACGAATTCCTAATACTATTGCATAAAAAAAGGCTAGTTACCTAGCCCTTAACTAATTGCAAACTATAATTCAACTTTAGCTAAAATATCAGTACTTGATAAAATCAAGCAATCTTTACCTTGATATTCTACCTCTGTTCCAGAAAACTTTTGAAAAACAACATAATCGCCAACTGCAACCTTGATCATATCCTTGTTATCACCAACTGCTAATACTTTTCCGTAAATTGGTTTACCTTTATCAACATCTTCTGGTAAGTAAATGCCTGATTCGGTCTTTGCTTCTGTGTCTTCTACTATTTCTACAAAAATTTTATCGTCTAGAGGAACAACTTTTTTTACATTCATAATACTAATTCAAATTGCCTTTAAAGCTTCATTAGTGAAACTTTAAAAAGCACAAACTAAACTTACTTTAAACTATTTATATTATACATAAATTTGTTTTGTATCAAACCGGTTAAAAAGGCGAGATTTGACGCTGTCAAATCTCGCCCCACCTCTATCAATTTAACCCCAACAATTTATCAATCATTGGTTTATTAAAACCTACTACAACATGCCCATCAATCCACAGTTGGGGTACTCCTTGTTGCCCTGATTTCCTAACCATTTCAACTGCCGCTTGCTGATCTCTAGAAACATCAATGTCTTGATATGGTATATCATTGTAATCTAAATACTGTTTAACCCTAACACACCAAGGACAACTGGGTGTTGAGAAAACTTTAACAGAATGTTTTTTCTTTGTATCTTCTGCCATAACTAATAATTTTTGTTAGCAATGTTAGAAATCCCCAACAATGCTAAAACCTAAAACATAAACTTTGCTTTGTTTGATGAGAAAAATAAACAAAAGTCATTTACGGGGCTGATAGAGAGTATGATTTGCATACCCTCTCCTGTCCATATCAGCCCTAAATTAGATTCACAATACTTAATGCTTGTGAAACTAATTCAATCTTATCCTTACAAATTACATACTCTTTCCTTCGTCCGCACTTAACTTCTTCTATTATACCATTATCTCTCAAAACCTTTATATGATACGACAACAAATTTTTTTTTATATTAAGAACTTGCGTTAAATCACAACCGCACAAATTTTCGGACATATCACAAACATACAATTCTCTCAATATTAAAAGCCTATTCTCATCAAACAACCATAAATTTTCTAATTTGTTATTCATTTAATTGTTCAAAACAAATTGAACTATTAAAATTATACATGAGTCCCTCTGGTTGTCAAACAATAATATAGGTTGAAAATCCTTACCTTTGTGATATAACTAACACAATGAGTGAAACAAAAAAAGTTGAGAAAATACACAACACAAAGGTTGCTAAAATTGTACTATCAACGAGATACCTAATTCTATTACCTATAATTGGGCTAATCCTTGCATCCGCAGTATTTTTCTTTTTTGGGGGAATAGGTTTACTAAAACTCCTATATGATATAACAATGACATATTTTGGATTTATAGAGCCTACACATAATACTGATAAATCTATAATAACCTATGAAGTAATAGAATATGTACACACATTTTTAGTAGGAACAGTTTTATACATTACCGCAATCGGATTTTACCAATTATTTATAAAAGAAATAAAATTCCCAAGGTGGTTAAGAGTTACCAGCACAGAACAATTAGAAACAAATTTAATAGGCGTTACAGTTGTTGTTCTTGCGGTTAATTTTATGGGTGCCGTTTTTGCGGGTGCAACAAGAGATATATTAACATTAGGTGTCGGCATGGGTGCGATAATACTTTCTCTAGCTGTATTTTTAGGAATGCGATCATGGGCTGATAAACGAAATGATAAAGAAAAAGATTAAAGCCAAAAAATAGTAAATATTACTGCTAAACATCTGCCCCAAAATAAATGAAACCAAAAACACTAATTGTTACCAGATGTATAATCACAAATGATGACAACCAGATTCTTTTACTAAAAAGAGCAAGCGATAGAATGTACAATTCAGATATGTATGAGTTACCTGGTAGTAAAATAGAACCATTAATGGATATAAAAACATCAGTAGTAGATTCCATACAAAAAGAATTAAACATTACAGTAATACCATATGAACCAGAGCAAAGAGTTTATCTTTATAACAGATTAGTTACAGAACCAACAAAATATCAAAATCATTTATACATAGAAATTACATTAGAAGCGAAATATGTAGTTGGTAATATTACCATTTCAGAAGACCATACGGAATACAAGTGGGTTGATTTAGAAGACGCGTTTCATTTACCACTAGCCCCGGGAACAAAAAACACACTTACAAAATATGCATTAAACAAAAAAACTAAATCATTAATAGAATCAAGACCTAAATTACAAATTTCATCAAGAGCGGTTATTTACGATAAAAACAAGATATTAATGTTAAGAAGAAATAAAAGAGGTGAATTCCCTGGCAAATGGGAATTCCCGGGTGGTAAGATAGAAAACTTTGAAACACTAGATTATATTGTTAGAGAAGTTTTCGAAGAAACGGGGTTAATAATAAGAGTTACATGCCCACTTGTTATGACCACAAGCACAATTGTAAAAAGCGGGAAGTACAAGGGATACACATTTATCGGAATATTTGATGAAGCCAAACTAGTCGGTGGAAAATTCAAGCTAAGCGATGAACATATAGAATACGGTTGGTTTACAAAAAAGAAATTGCTAAACCTTGATTTAGCAGAATATGTAAAATTCGCAGCGTATAAACTATTTACATAAAATCGCCTTTTGAATTCCACATAACAATAAACCATTTCAACATTAACCAAACTTGTTATAATATCTTCGTATGTCATTATTACCAGTAACATCAGAAGATGTTAACGAAATAACAGAAGTTGCTCAATCGGGAGCTACTTACCTAAAAGAAAATTTCATGCGAATTATTATTGCGGTAATAGTTGTTGTAGTATTATTTAAGCTTACTAATAAACTTACAGAAATACTTGAAAGAAAAATAAAACTCAAGCAGGTCAAAAAAAATAAAACACTCGCTGCTGTAATTGCAAAGGCTATAAACATAATTATAAAAATCATAATTCTTGCTGGATTCTTTCAATTTATTGGAGTGCCCACATCGTTTATAGTAACGGTAGCGTTTGGTGCAATTTTAGTAGTTGCTTTCGGACTAAAAGACTTTATGTCTAATGTTGGGGCGAGTGTGATTTTATCTTTTAGCAAGATTTTGCACATAGGGGAGTACATAGAAGCATTAGGAGTAGAGGGTACTGTTTTAGAAAATCAATTACTTCACACTTCGGTATTAACTCCAGATAATAAAATAGTTTTTTTGCCAAATAACAAATTAGTTTCTGACAAGATTGTAACTTACGATAGACGAAAAACACGCAGAGTAGATATCGATGTATATGTATCATATGATAACGATTTAAGAAAAGTTTCAGAGACAATGATGAAAACAATGAAGCTAAATAAGTTTGTGCTTGAAGATCCAAAACCTTACACAATAGTAAGAGAATTAGATAAATTTTATGTACACATGCAAGCCCGATGTTATGTAAAAACTAAAGATTTCTGGCAAGTTGAATGGTCGTTACCTTTAGATATAAAAGAAGATTTAAGTGATGCAGGCGTTAAATTTTTAAAAGCCCCTATCATTGATTCCGATTAGTATTTTTTGCATACACTAATAATGCATATGTGGAAATCGCAGCACAAAGTGCAAAATAGGCAATTATGCCAAGCCAACCGATTGTAATATCCAAGCGGGTTAATGAGACAGAAGAGTCGAAATTCTGATAAATCCATTTTCGAATCCAGGTACTACTTCCCCATGAATGTGCAACCAAAAACAAAAGCGACACAAACAATCCCAAAAAATTATTAAAATTTTTCACAAACCAGAACCAAAAACCCAGCCACAATACAGACAATCCTAAAAACAAAAACGGAGATACCACTAAGATTATATATGCAGGACTAGCTTCGTTAACATTTTTAAAACTTTGCCAATATGCCTCATCCTGACCTATCACAGTTAACAACATATCAACAACTGCAGGGAAAACAAAAATATAAAATAAAGGGTTTTTACTAATGATTTTTTCTAATTGCATACATTACACAACTTTACTGCCGTTAGGCACCTTTTCATCAGGAACCAAAAAAATTGGTTTTAAATTTTCAACTTCGATTTCCGTATCAGTATTTTCATCAGCTAAATCAAAATTAACAGGATCAACTGCGAGTAACATTCCTTGACTTCCTAATCCCATTATTGTTCTTGGTTCTAGATTAATAATCATTGTAAATTGCTTGTTAATAATATCTTCTGGTGAATACCATTTTGCAATTCCACTTATCAATTGTCTTTTTTCATGACCTAAATCAACAACAAGTCGAAGTAGCTTTTCGGAGCCTTCAACTCGTTCTGCTTCTATAACTGTACCAACTCTAATGTCTAGTTTTTGAAAATCTTTAAATTTGATCATATGTTTATTGTAGTTGCAGTTTCATTATGTGACAACATTCATTCTTATAGTTTTTATAAAATAATAGAACTTTGTGATATGACTAATAAATATTCGTTGTTATTAATATGTTGAGATTAAAAGTTGGCAAAAGAGTAATCAAAGTTACAGATATAAAAACGGATTCTAGATTGGTAAAACCAGGAGATTTATTTATCGCATACAAAGGGGTAAATGTTGATTCTCACGCATTTATTGACCAGGCGATTCAAAATGGGGCAAAATACATCATAGGGGAAAAAGATATAAAATTTTTGTCGAAGTTTTCAAAACTTAACTGCGATAATTATATAAAGGTATGTGATGGAAGACAATATTGGGCACTTTTAGAAGCTCAAAAGTATAATAATCCAGAAAGACATTTAAATATTATTGGTGTTACAGGAACAGATGGAAAAACCACAACAACACATTTAATATATGAGATTCTGAAAAGTGCAGATAAAAAAGTTGCATTAATATCTACAATAGGGGCTAAAATAGGCGATGAACAAATCAATACGGGAGCACATACCACAACCCCACCACCAGATTTATTATTTCGTTTATTAAGTACTGCACGAGACCAAAAATATCAATATGTTATTTTAGAGATAACATCTCATGCTTTGTTACAAAAAAGAGTATATAATATCCCGTTGATTGCAGCGGGTATAACTAATGTGACAAAAGAGCATTTAGATATTCATAAAACATACGAAAATCTGATACAAACAAAAGCAAGCATCTCTAATATGGCAGATACGATTTTTCTTGTTAAACATACACCTGGATTTGATGAGATTAAACAAGAATTATCTATAAAAGAGAAAAATGTTAAAGAAATTTCTTTAAGTATGCTAGATGATTATGATTTAAATTTGTTTAATAAAAATTTCCCGGGAAATTATAATAAGCAAAATTTAGCATTGGCAATCGCAATATGTAGACATATAAAAATCCCCAGATCACAAATTAATAAAGCTTTAAAGAGTGTAGTACCTCCAAGCGGTAGGTTTCAAAAGATAAAAAATAAAAGAAAGTTAAATATAGTTGTAGATTTTGCGCATACTCCGAATTCACAGAAAGAAATACTAACAGAAATTCGTCAGAGAAAAAAGCCGAAATCAAAAGTAATAACAGTATTTGGGGCTGCGGGAGAAAGAGATAAATATAAACGTGTTCAAATGGGTAAGGTATCAACATCCCTTTCTGATGTAGTAATCATTACTTCAGAAGATCCAAGGTCAGAGGATCCTATGAAAATTGCAACAGACATAATTAAAGGAAATAAACAATATCCATTTATAGTTGAATTAAATCGAAAGCGTGCAATTGCAATTGCATTAAAATTAGCATCACCATACGATTGGGTGGTTATATTAGGAAAAGGGCACGAATCTTCAATGGATATAAATGGGGTAGAACACAAGTGGTCAGATATCAATTGTGTGAAAGCTATATTAAAAAATTATCATGATTAATTTACAAATTTTAAATAAGATAGCATTAAAAAAAGTAAGTGAATACACAGATTTAGAAATGTTAGATGCAACAATAAATGCTCCATATGCTAAAAACATTGTAAAACCTGCCTTATTAGAAACGATGAAACAGAACAATTTTAACGAAGAAGTGATTGAACGACTTCATGTATTATACAAAAATCGAAAGGTATATTTCGGTTGGGGTCGTGGAAAAACAACACCATCTGAATTAAAAAAATATACACTCAAGTTTCTCAATTATTATGGATATGATACCTCGAATATTACACCAAGGGGCTTAAAAACGTTTATGCAAATGTATAACTTGGGTATTGATTGTTCTGGCTTTGTATATTATGTGCTAGATAAAACACTACAAAGCGTTAACATCAGTCTTGCAAAAGAATTAAATTTGCAATATGAAAAAACACCAATTACAAAAGCAAATACTAGTAAATTTAATAATGTGTCAATAAAAATACAACCTAAAGACATAAGACCATTAGATTTAATTTTTATTCAAGACGATAGTCAAACTGTGTATCACATGGGTTTGATTTTATTCTATGATGATATACCTTATGTCGCACAGTCATCACCCTTTACTATCCCATCTGGAGTTACTAGTTTTCCGTTACAAATAATTAATAATTTACCTAAATTTAAAATTAATCTTACATTTGGAACACCCTTTGAAAATTTATATACGCAAAACAAAATATTTTTTGCAAGGTTAAGAATCTTAGATTAGTGTATCTCAGTAGGTAGATCTGAGTATGCTATATATGCATCATTATGTGACGAACAATTAAAGATTCCGTTTCAAAAAATAGTATGAAATTTAAAAACTACGATTTAAATTTGTTACGTGTTAATTTAGATTCGCGATTAATAAAACCAGGCGAATACTTTATGCCAGTTAAAGGGGAATTTACAGATGGACATAAATATATAAATTCTGCATTAAAAAACGGAGCAAAAGGGGTAATCGAAGTGGATGAGCTTTATGAAATAGCTCAATATAAGCTAAAATCAATTAATCCAATCGTTATCGCAATTACGGGTTCTGTTGGCAAGAGCACGACAAGAGATTTTATTTTTTCTTTAATTTCCACACAATATCGTGTAGCTAAGGGGACATTAAACACAAAACTTGGATTAGCTACAAACATTATAAATAACTTAAAATCTGCTGATAAATTTTTTGTTGCTGAAGCAGGTATGGATAGGCTTGGTGAATTAACAGACACAGGTAAATTCTTGGATCCGGACATAGTTGTTTGTACTGCTATAAAAACTGCACATTTAGAAAAACTTGGATCGCTAGATAATATAATAAAAGCTAAATCTGAACTTTGGCGAATTCTTAAACCAAATAAAACATTGGTTGTAAATTATGATGATCAAAACATAAAAACAGCTCTCATTCGATTCCCGCCAAATAATGGAGTTAAAATAATAAAAGTAAATTCGAAAAGTCATAATAGTGACAAATATTCGTATGCAAAAATTTTAACATTAATTAACAATAATTCTGACGAAAAATACAAATCAATAGATGAATTCCCTTTTCAATTTATAGGAGATCACAACTACTTTAATGCATTACTAGCTGTTGCAGTAGCAAGGCTTGTTCAAATTTCAAATCATAATATTGTTAATGGACTAAAAGATTTAAACACACCTAAGGGTAGATTAAGAATAATCAGTGGTATTAATGATTCAATAATAATAGACGATACATATAATGCATTACCAGACTCAGTATGCAGTGCATTATCTGCTACCAATAAATATTATAAAAGCCACAAACTTAAAGGGCGAAAAATTGCAATCCTTGGAGGAATGTTAGAACTTGGTAGTTTTGAAAATGATGCACATAAAATTGTAGGGGATTGTGTTGTTTATAACCACATAGATGTTTTAGTAGTAGTAAAATCTTTGGGTAAAAAGATTTTAGAAAGTAAAAAATTAAAAAACTCGGATATTAAGATATATGAAACTAATTCAATTGACGAAACCATAAAACTCTTAAAAGAGACCATACATTTAACTAAAGACGATATTATTTTAGTTAAAGCATCACAAGGAATTCGGTTAGAAAAAGTCGTAAAAGGTGTAATGAAGTACCCCAAAACAGCTACAAAAGTATTAGTCAGACAAGATGCTAGATGGAAACCTAATTGATATAATTCATATGTATTAAAGATGATTTTGTTAAAATATAAGCCTTGAATAAAGCAGATAACTCAAGGACAAAACCCTAAATCACAATTATAATCAAACAATGCCCGATGTAGCGAAAGTTCAACACAAACTAATAGCAACAACAACTAAAGGCCTTGAAAAAATATCTTTAGATGAATTATCTGATAAAATTTCAAATTTTGGATTAACAGCGGTTGCAGATAAAAAGATTACCTTTACAACAGATACTTTACCTAAAAGCCCCAAAATGTTTAGAACGATAGACGATTTGGGTTTATTTGTATCAGAATTCACAGCGTCAAATCTAGATGAAATTTTATTAAACATCTCAAAAATTAACTTCAATACTAATATCAACTTAATAAAAACAATTCGCAATCTTAACCCTGTGTTTTCTGTTACTATAACTAAATTTAAACCACGAATAAATTTAGAAAATTATTATGAGGAATTAATAGCTATAATTTCCCAACAAACAAATTTTAAATATAACAAAACTGATCACACTAATTTAGACATTAGAATTTTTATTGAAGAATCAAAAATAATTGTGAGTGTAAAATTGTTCTCTAAAAGTTTATTTTTTAGAGATTATAGAATACATTCTCAAAAGGGCGCATTAAAACCGTCAATTGCAGGGGCAATGTTGTATTACATTGAAAACCCTGTGGCTACTAAAAAAAGGGTTGTAGACATCCTTTGTGGTAGTGGAACATTTTTATGTGAAGCAGTTTTAAATGATAATGAAGTATACGGATGTGATATTTCAAAAGAAAGCGTAAAAGCCACAATAAATAACCTTAAGTTCTTATATAAAAGCAAACGGGTCAATCCTACTAATTTAAGAAATAAAATAAAAGTTTGTGATGCCACTAAAACTAATTTATCGACAAACTATTTTGACATAGGGTTATCTAATTTCCCATGGGATAAGCAGATTAAAACAGATAGTATAACCAAGCTTTATGATGGTGCAATACATGAATACTCAAGAATTTTAAAGCCAGATGGTAAACTTGCATTACTTGGATACAAACCTGATTTAATGATTAAACTTATAAAAAAGCATTTCAAATCAAAACAAATAGAAACTATGCAAATTGGATATCTTGGGCAAAATCCAACTATCGTGTTTGTTACCTAATTAAATTAATGTACAATTAAGGTATGAACAAAATATTACAAATAATAGCAATAATGATTCTAATACTTATGTTTGTAACAATGGGATTTACAGTTTACTATCTCTTTTTCTAATAAGTGGGATTAAGAAAATCAAGATTCTTTTTTAGCCTCTTCTGGTTTATTCTTAAAAGCTACTAAGATAGCTGCGATAGAAATGACAGTAGCAACAGGAACACCTAATATTAAGAACAATAATCCTGCTTCAATCGGATCATTAGAAAAAAAGTATATACCATAAACTAGCACATTTAACACCAAGTAAGTGCTATATGCTATTCCTAAAGTTAAACCATTTATAACTGGCCTCATTCTGAAATAAAAAAGCCAAAAAAATGCAGGTACAAGCATAGGAATCATAAATACAGTAACTTTCATTAGTTCAAGAATAGAGCTAGTTTTTGGGTTTGCAAAAAGAAGGCTTAATAGTAGCAACGCAAAGAACACAAGAGCAGCTACACTACTTACAAGTAATATTTGGGGTTGTTTTTTTATTAATATATTGTTTTTCATAAGGCAACTGAATAATTAACCTTACCTTAAATATACATTATAAATGAGGAGTTTTCTATGGGGAATTCGTTATGGGCTGAAATGCATGCATTTATAAATATTCTATATATTTAATGCTATAATTGAGCAAGAAAACGGTTATTTAGAATTAATGATTCGTTTGTGTTTGAGTATGGAGGTAAGATATATAATTTAGAGCCTCAAAATTGACACATGTATGTCAGGCTCTGCTTTTTCTATATACCAAAACCAATAAAACCAACATAGCAATAATTTCAAAGTAAAAATGAAAACCAGTTAAAATATTTATTATAGCATTTTGAGAATTTATAATATTTGAGGAAATAAGTGAAAAATCCCAAAGCCAATGAAATATAATAAGTGGAATCAAACTGTTTACTTTTAGTATTATTAATCCTAAAAACATACCCATTACAAAAGTAAATCCAAGTTGCATTATCATTTCTTGTAAAGAGTTTCCGCCTAAAACATTTATTGAATGAAGCAGCGAAAATACAATCGCGCTGATAATTACGGATTTAATAACCGAAGTGTCTTTTAATGCACCGTGTAAAACAACGATACCTCTAAACATCAATTCTTCAGAGACGCCAACCAAGAGTGTTGCTAATCCTACAGATAGAAATAACAACCAATTATTATTAAGTGTGTCCGTTGATATTGCAGTATAAAAGGTGAATAGTAAAGATAAAATAGAAATAGCATATGCTGGGGTTAACCATAAGATATGTTTTTAATTAATTTTTCCAAATCCGATTTCTTTTAAGCTGGAAACTTTTTTAATTACAAGATGTGCATATGCTACTAAAATTACTTCTATCCATAAAATAACATATGTCATTCGCGGATCTTGATAATTAAATCCAAAGACATGATGCATAACATACATACCTACAGCCATTATCATTATGTAAATAGTTGCAAATACTAAGGAAGACTTTAAGTTTAAGGCTTTTATATTTAGCATATTATAAACAGTATACATTATGTTATGTGATTTCACTCGTAAGTGTAGATTGTAAAGTAGAAAATTTATATAGTTGATTCTTAATCGATGGGTTTTAATGGTGAAAGTTATATGGGCTATCAACAATTTGTGGCTTAAATATGATTTTTAGATTGCTTTTTCTAATTCAATCTGGCGGTGTTTTCTGGACGAGGTTCGAACTTTCTTTGAACAAAATCCGCAAGCGGATTTTGAATAATCCCGCCCAGCGGCTCGCCCCGCATTGCCGACCGCACGCTGGCGTGCGATTTCAAAAAACCTTGGACTATAGCGGAAAAATACCATGCCGAGGCGCAACGCGCCGAGGCAACGCCTTCCAAAATCGCTGAAAGTGAAATCTGGCGGAGGGGACAGGATTCGAACCTGCGCGGACATTTCTGCCCAACGGATTAGCAATCCGCCGCTTTAAACCACTCAGCCACCCCTCCTCATAAGTATTATGTCTGATATGTATTATACAAAACTTAATTTAACATACAATCTATAAATTCCACATAATCATAACAAGCAAAATTTAGCAGGGTTTTATAGTACCAATCATTTTGCATAATGCTTTACAATATTTTCATGTAAATCTGTATATTAAACCAAACAGCGAAGCAAAAAATAGCCCTAAAATAATATACAAAAACGAACCTAAAAATCGCTACAAATCAACATAATAAATTTGTACTAAAAGCAAAATTGCATTTATGATAACATATTATTATGACAAGATTATATTTTATTCGTCATGGTGATGCCTACGATGAACAAGGGTTACAATTAGAAAACTATCCTCTTAATAATTTTGGTAGAATTCAAGCGTTACAATTAGCTAAACGGCTTCAAGATAATACTTTTGATGCTATGTATTGCAGTCGTGTGCGTAGGGCCATGGATACTTGTCAAATTGTTAATGATTATCATCATAATACTGTAGTTTATACATCGGCACTTAACGAAGTTGGTAATGAAAATTGGCCACAACCTGGTATTGTAACAGCGCACGCAATTTTAAAAGATTTTGCTAAAACAACAGAGCATGTTTATAAAACATATCAAAAAATTTGCAAAAGACATCCAAATCAAGAAGTTGTTATATTTACGCATGGAAATTGGATTCGTGTATTGTTAACAAAGATATTAGCAGATGGCGACCCCAAAGTGTTTACGCACTTTGTTATACATAATACATCGCTTAATATAATAGATTATGATAATTTAACAGGTTTTGAGTATATAATCACTGTTTCAGATGCAGCACATACGCAACTTTATAAAACGCAGATTTAGTAAAATTAGGAAATTAAAATTTTAATTAGTTGTGATACAATCAAACTATAATGAAATTGAAAGAGTTTTTTGTTCCACCTACTCAACCCAAACAGCCCAATCAACAAGAGCCGAAAGTGACTTCACAAAACGCTAATTCTCAATCTCAAGAGCAGACACAACAACCGCAGAAAATAGTTAAACCATCTGTAACATTGATAGAATGGGAAGCTCCCGATCGCCCATTTAAGAAAAGATCACGCGATTTTTATAGAAGAATTGCGATTATTTTGATATTCTTTTCCGTTTTATTTTTAATCATAAAAGATTTTTGGTTAATTTTATTTTTTGGAATATTCTTTTTTGTTGTTTATGTGTTTACATCAATTCCACCGAGAAAAGTTGTTCATAAAATCACAACTAACGGGGTTTATTACGCATCAGAGCATAATTATCCGTGGGATCAACTTTTAGATTTCTTCTTTGTTAAAAAAGACGATACTGATTTTCTCGTATTTGATACTGTGGAAAAATTCCCTGGTAGATTATATCTAATTCTTAGTGAAGATGTTGATAAAAAGAAACTACAAGAAATTGTTAATGAATATGTATCTATAATAGAAGAACCTGAGACCACTTATTTAGATAGAATGACAAGTTACCTTGCAAATAAATTCAAATTTAATTAAGAGATATGAAAGTATATCAAATAATATTAGCAACAATCGGCTTTGTTATCATTGTGTTTGCAGGGTTTTGGTATGCCCATACACATAATACAAATAAAACAAATCAGCAAGATACTGCTACAAACCAATCTAAAAGTTTAAATAATTTACAAGAGAAAATGTCTGAAACAAAATTTCAAATTAAATCCAATGTTTTTAATAATAATGGGGAAATCCCTCAAAAATATTCATGTGACGGTGAAAACGTAAACCCTCCGCTCATAATAGAAAACATACCAGAAGGTACAAAAAGTTTAGTGTTAATTGTAGATGATCCAGATGCCCCAATAGGTGTTTTTACTCACTGGATATTATTTAATATTTCGCCAGACACAAACTTTATTGATGAGAACTCTGTGCCAGAAGGTGCATTACAGGGAATAAATGATTTCAAAAAAGTTGAATATGATGGTCCATGCCCACCCCACGGAACTCACAGATATTATTTTAGGTTATATGCAATAAACGATTTATTAAATTTACAAAACGGGGCAACAAGGGGTGATGTAGAAAAAGCATTTCAAGATAAAATTATAGATGAAACCGTATTAATGGGAACTTATACAAGATAACAAGCTCACACCGTTACAACAAACAAGCCAAACATTATTGATTTAAGTTTACCTTAGTACCTTTTTTGTATACTTTTACATCTTTTTCACTTACAAATATTGATACGGTATATTTTTCATAACCATTTGGGATATCAGAATCTGTTTGATTGTTTGCAGTATTCTCTGATTGTGTGTCGTCGTCGTTTGAAGTTGTGTTTGCAGAATCTTCTGTGGTTTGTGTTCCCTTATCATTTTCTACTTTTGAATCGGTTGTTTTACTTACTTGGTTAGGCTCTTTTACAGGTACTAAATATTCAAATGTTAAAATATAGCAGTTTTCTTTACACTTTGTAGATTCTTTTACGGTCGCCAATTTCAGATTCTTATAATTTTCGTTGTCATACCAATCGGAGTCCTGAATAAATGTTTTCGCCTTTTCTGCTAATTCGTTTAACTTCGATGTTGCCTTATCTGTGCCTCTAAAAACAGTATCGCCATTAAATAAAATTGATATTTTGTCTTCATTTTTTTCTAATTCTATTGTTTGTTTTGGTTTTATAGATATGTAATATTCTTTAGTATCTTTTTTACCAGTTTTTCCGCTTTTATACTCTCTTGAGTAATCTTTTGTTAGTACAAAATCTTTTTGAGATGCATTTGGAATTCTTATAACTGCCTTATCATCAAAATAAAACACTTCTACATCTTCTAAATTTAATCCGAGGTAAATAATTTTAGTTGCACCGTCAGGAATAGAAACATCTTCATCTTTTTGCACAAGCTCTTTTGTTTCGTCTTGTTGTAACTGTTCTTCATTTACAGTTGTAGGTTTGCCTAAGTTTCCCTTAACTACATAAACCAAGCCTCCAATTCCAACTACAATAAAAATAACACCAACAATAATTTTAATTAACGGTTTTCTCTTTTTTGATTTTGAGGAATTCGTTCGATGTGAACTAGTTCTAGTTTTTTGTTTCCCGCCCTTCTTCTTTTTCATAGCTGATACATTTTAGCTTTTTTGTGCTATTTTTTCAAATATTTCATTACTGGCAATTCTACGCCAGCTAAAAAGTTAAGTGTTGCTCCACCGGCAAGAGAAATAAAATCAAACCCTTCTTCTAATCCAAGTTTATAAACTGCGTCAGAAGTATCACCACCCCCAACAACTGTATAACCATCTTTTATGTTTGCAATTGCTTTGCCGACCTCAATTGTACCTTTTGCACTATCCAATTCTTCAAAATATCCCATTGGCCCTGCCCAAATTACTGTTTTTGCTTGTTCTAAAATAGAAGTAAATTCAGCAATAGATTCATCACTAATGTCTAGTGTATCTTCTCTAAGTGTCGCAACATGCACGACTTCCTCATCTTTAAAATCTTCAATTAACGGATCTAAAGGTAACTTACCACCTACCAAAACAAAATCTGCGATATCCAAAAAATGTTCAATAATTTTAACTTTATCTTCTGCCTTTACCCCACCAACAACCAAAACAAACGGATGGTCTTGACTGTTTAATGCTTTTTCAAGTGAATTAACTTCTTTTTCAAAATAAAAACCAGCAACTGCAGGCAAATTTTCTAATACTCCAACAGTTGTGCCTTCATCTCTGTGTGCCCCCGCAAAGTTATCAAAAACGATAATATCTTGATTTGTTGTTAATTGTTTTGCAAATTCAGAATAATCGCCTTTCTCATTTGGGTTAAACCGTGTATTTTCAAGCATTACCAATTCACCGCTTTTCAAGTTTTTAACAGCTTCGTCAACTTCATCACCAACACATTTAGAAACATGCTTAACTTCTTTTCCCAATAATTTAGATAATTCTTTAGCATGTGGTTTGGTGCTCCATTTTTCTACAACTTCACCATTAGGCCTTTTAACCCATGTAATAATAGTTATTTTGCAACCTTGTTCAATCAAATGTTCAAGAGTAGAAACAGTTGCCCTTATTCTGTAATTATCCTTTAAAACAATTCGCCCATCTACTTCTTTAGTATCTATGTCGTAAGGGGCAACATATAAAACTCGTTTATTTGAAATATTGGTGTCGTTAAGTGTTTTAAGATCCATAATATAAGTATATGATAGAGTAATATAATATCAATAATTGATATATTAACTTTTTATCTCAAACTATTAGGTATAAAATAATAATATGATATCCGAATCAATATTAAAAAAAGATTTAAACGAAATTAAAGCATTTTTTGGTGAAGAAACAAAAAACCACGCACTAATTCGATTTATCTTTTTAATAATATTTGTAATCGGCTATTTTTTATTTGAATCATATAGATTTGGTGCAGGTGAAGGCTTTTTCGTTTCAATCTTAACATGGGCGTTTTTTGTACTATGTACACCAATTGCAGATGCAGGCTTTTTATTAGCATTTCCAGTTAGATTATTAATGGGAATTCGCATGATCTACACACAAATTTTCGCCTACTTTGTAGCATTTGGAGTCGTATTTTACGCCTTTGCATATAGTTCAGAAACATTTAACAACACAATGGTATTACAACTATTTCATGAAATACTAACAACGCCATGGCCGTATTGGTTAATACTAGTTATTTCATTTGTTGGAACAATATTTTCAATTGTATTTGGTGATGAACTCGTTGATGTTAGTACGCATAAAGATAGAAAACTTTACCACCAACATAAATCAAAACACAGAATGGTGATAACTGCTTTTATAGTACTTGCAACATTTTTACTTTACTATTATCTATTAGGAAAAACTGGAATCACCATTTAGTTAATTTATGATAAAATTTCAATATGAGTGAAAAAGTAAAGTTACTACTGCTATTCTTGATAGCCGCGATATTACCAATAATCTTACTTGCTGTACTTTTCAGATGAAAATATCAGATTTTGATTACAACTTACCAGACGAGAAAATTGCCAAATTTCCCCCTAAAAAAAGAGGAACAACTAACCTATTAGTTTTAAACAAAACCACAAAAAAAATAATACACGACAAATATTTTAATTTGCCTAAATATTTAAATGAAGGCGATTTAGTGATTTTAAACAATACAAAAGTAATAAAAGCAAGATTATATGGGCAAAAAGAAACAGGTGGAAAAGTAGAGCTATTACTTTTAGAAAAACACAACGATAAAATTTCCACAAGTAAAATAATGTATAAAGGAAAATTAAAGCCAAACGATAAAGTAAAAGTTTTAACAAAAGAAAACCAACCAACAAAATATGAAGTAACAATTAAATCAGTATTAGAAGGAGGTATAGCACTTGTAGAATCAAAAACAAATTTATACAAAATCACAGAAGAAGTTGGGGAAGTTCCAATACCCCCTTACTTACATAGAAATACAACAAAAGAAGACGAAACAAGATACCAAACATTATTTGCAAAAGAAAAAGGGTCAGTAGCTGCCCCAACTGCATCACTTAATTTTACCGATGAAATACAAAACAAATTAAAAGAAAAACAAGTTGATATTGAATACATAACCTTACATGTGGGGTTAGGAACATTTATGCCTGTTAGAGAAGATGAAGTTGAAAAACACAAGATGCACAAAGAATATTACGAAATATCAAAAAATGTTGCAGAAAAAATAATAAAAACAAAACAAAAAGGCCACAAAGTAGTTGCAGTAGGAACAACTGTAACAAGAGCATTAGAACACGCATCAGAAAAAATCTTAAATGCAAAAAACACAAAAAATGAAATTTGTGATGAAGCAGA
>CAZDNW010000059.1:0-14915 GCA_964506905.1 uncultured Candidatus Saccharibacteria bacterium | reverse complement strand
TGGTGAATATAAAGTAAAAGACGAAAATTTAAAAATACTAAAACAACGAGTTGACCAATGGGTTAATCAATTTAAAAATGTGACATTTAATCATGTTCCGCGAAAGAACAACAAAAATGCTGATACACTTGTAAACGAAGCTTTAGATGAAAATTTTTAAATACTAACATTATGCAATCCATAATAGAAAACGCGATATTAAAAACATTAAGTTGTAAGGAATTAAATATAAATTTAATAAGAACAGATGAGCTAAAAGATATCTTATTGTTGGATAATCCAGTAAGAATAACCGATGATGATTATTATGCCGCAGTAAAATCGCTGATTTTTCAAAATAAAATACAAAATTATGAGGAATACATAGGCCTAAATTGTAAAGACATAAAAGAATCTGTTCAAACAAAAATAGAAAAAACAAAAAAAATAAGAGCAATGATATTCAATGCAAAAAGAGACTTTGGTATATATAATGGCAACGGTGCTATTACAGCGATTTGTGTAGATATATGTTCTATAGATAACTGTTTTCAAGTTGATGAACAAAATGGTGAAGTAATCAACAAAAAAATGAATATTATGATAATTCAAAAAGAAGAATTCCCGCGACTATTTACAATTAAAGTAAATGCACTAGCGTTTCTAAAACGAATTGATAAAAAGTATAGTGTGAAATATGTAAATGAAATCGATTTAGCGAATTTAATAGATAATAAAAATATAAAACAAGCTTATAAACTAATAAATGTTAAACCTTTATATACAAACGGTGGTTATGAAAAATTAATGCATAAAAATTTGTGGGTATTTGATATCTTTAAGAATTATCCTATGAAAAAGATTAGTTTGGGGTATAGGGTTTGAGGTTGCAGTGGTGTTTATCATTTCATTACTGGGTTACACAATTCAGTGATTTTAGGATCTGTTATAGTAAAGCCGTGTGATTGTGGATAATACAGTGCATATAATCTATTGCAGTACTTACGTACTTGAGTGACATGGTCTGTGTATTCAACATTCATTGGGAACTCAACCGGACTACCTTTTGCTAACTGAAAATCCTGTAGTTTTGAGGTATCTAGTTTTAAATAAATTTTTGCTTTAGAAGGCTCGGGTGCGAAAACGTTATCATTTACATTTGGAATCTTATATAGTGCGTCACTAATGGACATGTCTTGTGTTCTATGTTGATTAAGATCGGCAATAAAACCACCTGTCGGTGCTACATAAAAAACATATTCGGTCTTGTGTGGTAAACACTTGAACAGTTGTTCTATAAAACTGTCTTCGTCGTTTGGGTTGTTAACATCCGAGTTGCCGTTGGCATCTTCGTTGTCTGATGTGTTGTCTTGTCCGTCAACATCTCCTAATACCGCTCCATTGGAGTTGTTATTCACATACGCATAAACCATTTGATTTAGGTTTTGAATGTCAGCGTTTGTGATAAGGTTTTCGTTGCCTTTTTGTATTTCGTTTTCGTCACCAATTATTTTGCTATGTATTAGCTTCCAAATGCAAGATTCGGCTATTTGGCTAGTATCGGTTTTGCACTCGCCCTTTGGGCATCTTGGTTCTGTTGTTAGGTTTTTAGCCTGAATTTGGCTACACAAATAAGGCGGTGCCCAGGTTTCACATTTAGTACAGTTTGGTGGTGGTGGTGGTGGGATTTTACAAGAGGACTCAGCCACATATCCAGGGCCATTCGGGTTTTTAACTGACGAGATGGTACATGCAAAATCGTAACTTTGTGGGCATACATTTCCGCATGTTGGTGGTGGTGTTCCGCGGGGAGACCCTCGCATATGTACATTCAATGTTACCGTTCCGCCAGGTTGTAAATCAGGTAAACCTGGTGCTCCACCGTATCCGGGCATGAGTGTAAAGTTTTTTGTGCATGTATCGCCACCGGCCCAAGGTAAAATAATTTCCACGCCGTTAACGACAAAAGAAACATCGCCTAATGTACAGAAACCGGTGCATATTCCCTTAATTACATAACTAACTTTAAAGTGGCCATTTGGGCTAATTTCGTCTGGAATGGTAAATAATCCAATTTGAGCTGGTGGTATATCGCAAGTGGTTGTTTCAATATCTCCAACATTGGCAGCGTTTGACACTTGTGGATTAAAAATATCCAACGTCTTTGTACTATTTTCTTTGATGTTCTGTGATTTCGTTGCTAATTGTTCAGATAAATGATCGTTAAATTGCACTAATTCTGGTTTTCGTGAACTGCTCGTGTTGTTAGTTGTAGATAAGTGTGTTCTATTGCTATTATCTAAAAGGGCATTTGAAAAGTCATTGTACTGTTCGGGGTGTTCAAATCTATGAACTGGGTGACAGAATCCATTGGTACAAGGCGGGACTGCTAAAGATTTTGTTTCATCTATAGAGGCAATTTCCAATGTTTCGATATCGGGTGGTGTAATTAATTCAATTTGTCCTCGAAGAGGGAATAGCATACCAACAGCATCTTTATCTTCTTTTTTTTGCAAACATCCGAGAAATGTGGTGGCAATTGTTGTCGCTTTTGTTCCAATCTCGGTTTGATTGTTTGAAAACCGTCTACGTATAGCATCTGACCATGTTTCATAGCTTTTTGGTGTAATTGCCTGGCGTGCTATATTATATCTCGGTTCCTGATTGATAACACCGTTGTCGCCACTTGGTATTGCAAATCTTGTAATTGGTGGTGCTCTATATGGATATTGTTGTACGATTGTGTCTACAAATGAATCTGCGGACCGGTTTATGTTACCGATTTCCGTTAAAGTAAAAGCCAAAAACCTGTCATGTTGATAGTGCCCACCTGGCTGAATTACAAATTGTGTTGTGAAGTTTACAGTACCAGATGTGCCAGGATTTGAAGTTGCCGTAGGAAGTTTAGAAAAATCTAGGTCTTTCCCTTTGAGTATCCATGGGCCAACTACTTCACCACGGTAAGTTACTTCTTCTCCAAATAAAGGGCCCGAGCACGCGTCTATTTTTTTGGGGGTTACTCGACAATATGTTGTACCGTCAGGTTCTACAAAAGTGACACAACACGGTGCATCTTCGCCAAGTTTATACTGCTTGGTTTCTAATTTTTGTATTGGAAGTATTACATTTTGATAATGACTTAAACTGAAATTTTCGATATTAGGTGGTAAAGGATGATCATATATAGATTGTAATTTTCCTGAGAACAGACCTGCTGTTTGTGTACCATAGATGCTCCAACTTGGTGATTGTGCGATTGGTACTGGGTCGTATGAAAATACGGCAGCCATTTTGACCTGATCGCCCCATTTTGAGTGCCCAGCATCAAAATAAGCAGAAAGCTGGTTATCATAGTACATTACGTAATTTTGTCCATTGTTTACAACACCGCTTTCTGTCAAATAGATGGGGGTTGATGGCGATAACCCCATTTGAGATACGACTGTGTTTGGTGTTGTTGGTGGTGATGCACAAAACGGTGTAGCTGGGGAACATTGTGTTTGATAATCATAAATATTCAACGCGATACCGTCAAATTGTGAAAAGAATGCGCTACCACCTAACCTGTTAAAGTAGGCTTGGTTTCCAGCTCCTCCACCATGTGTTACGTTGATGGCTGGCGATAATAATATAACTTTGTTGTGGAGTGCGCCAATCGATTGTAATTCATTTCGTAAAACTCGAACATATTCGATGACTGTTGAGTCGGGTATACCTTCTGTTCGAGGTTCATTTATGGGATAAAAGTATATTTTTTTCCCATTTGTATCCATGTTTGCTAAAGTATTTGCCCATGTTTTTGCTAAACCAGGTGTGAGTTCAGTATCAGGATAATGCCCTCTAATGATGAAATTAATCTCTGGATGATTCTTAAAGAACTCAGGAATAAGAGTCTTACAATCACCTGGTTGAGCCATAACAACTATCCAACCACCTTGTCCTACTATACTCGCTGCCGCGTCTATTTCACTAAAATGATCTCCAATATTTATACCAACCCGGTTTGGCATTCCCGCCATAGTTGGTGCATTCAACATCAGAATTAGGCCTATGCCTATGATTATTGATAAGATATAGCGATACAATTTTTTGATTTCCATATTATTTTATAACATCTAATACTGCATATCCTTTGCCATGGTTATTATATACTGTATAACTATTACCAACCAATACAAGTACAGGAACTAGTTTTGTGTCATTGGCGTAGTAGGCTATATATCCGTGTTCTATAGATGTGTATTTCAAATCTTCACCAATTGGGAAAGTACCACTTATTAAGTTTGCTTTTCCTGCCTGTATGTCATTAGTGATTTCGGTTATATTTTTTAGTTTATAATTACTAGTTTTTGAAACAGTTCCTATAAAATTCGCAAATACCTTAATGGTTTCGTGTTTGGCGTCTACATAAATATCAATTGAGTTAGAACTAATATCTGTTGGCTTGTCGATTACTGGATAGCCGTTTAATTTGGCTACAAAAGAGTATTTTATTACATTTGCTTGTTCTATATTTTGGACTTGAATAGGTTCTGTGCTATTAAAATCGTATAACTGAAACCCAGCTTGTTGATATTTACTAATGGGTATTCCGAGGCGTTTCGGGATTTTGAGTATGTCTACAGCATTTATAATATCGTTTGGTGTATTTTCAGAAAAATTTTTATAAATGAAGTATGGACCGTTGTCTTTTTGATACAAGATACTGTTTCCATCTATATCGATTGTTATGGAATAATCATTGTGCGTACCAATGATTGATCTATATGGGTAGTCAGTATTTTCTAGTAGTTTCGTCAAGTTAAACGTTGTAAATATATCATTTATATATTGTTGATTAATATCAAACTTTGTATAGGCATAACCTGGTAAACTTGTTGGGAGATCTTCGATATAGAATGTTGGAGCTACATTGATTGTACCTGTATTTATGTTTGTTATCGTTGGAATCGGTTGTATGTTGTCGTGAATATACGTTTTATCAACTTGGCTAATGCTATGTGGTGTTTCCCGCTTTCGGTGGTTTTGCGCATATAAGGTATATACATAATACACAATATAGATTATTACTATACCTAAAAGTAAAAAACTTAATATTTTTTTAATCTTTATTTTTGTTAATTTCATAAGCATTATGTTGTATTATATATTATGGCCCAGTATATTCACACTCACTGGGGCCATAACAGTCGTCGATATTATGTGACACTGGTATGTAAGAACCGATATAATTGCTGTCGTTAAGATTTTCCATGTGTAATGGTTTGCCTGGTATACATTCTATTGTATTTGGTTTGAATTCATAATGTAGATGATTGCCGTTAGAATTGCCTGTGTTTCCTACATAACCAATTAAGTCGCCCTTATTGATAGGTTGGTTAACCTGAAGATCGCTATTAATTGCACTCATGTGTGCATATATCGTGTTGTAACCTGCGGTATTTGCGTGTATGAATACATATTTTCCATATCCGGTGCGGTCACCGTTATAACGCTGTATAACACTTATGGTTCCAGCGTGTGTAGCGTAAATCGGATTACCAAACTTGGTCGCTAAATCTACTGCTTCCGATTTGTAATATGCGTGGGAATGTTCCTTATCATGATACGGTGAATGTCTGTATGGACCCTGGCTTAGTATGAACGAATTGGTTAATGGCCAACCAGAAGGGCATTTTATACACCCTCCATTATTTATGTTGGTGGTTACAGATTCTGCTTCTTTTACAGTTGGTGCTTCGCTTACAGTTATTTCGACAATATTTGAATATGTTGCGTTTAATGATTTTACATCTGGAGGAATATTGAGCGTATACTCATGTTCTAAAAAGTTGTTTGGTTCTAATTCGTGATTAATAAACATTTCCTCAAACTCTTTTAAAGATATTGACGTCGTTCCTGGGAAATCAGCAGGTTTAATGTCATCGTATACAATCGGGGTTTGTCCACAATCCGGAATATAAGTCATTTTGTCGTCAAAAGATTGAATGGTAACAGTGTGTTGTTGGGTATTTGAATCTTGGGTGCCAGTGATATTGGTAATTTTTACTTTGTATGTAATTTGTGAACCATGCTTGTGTGCGGTTTTTTCTACTTTAATAAATTCGGGTTTTGCTTGAGGTTCAGCTAACGCATTGGCAGAAGTATCGTTATTTAAGTATGCGATAACACTGGCTATGAAAAATATTGGAACTAGCATGCACCCGACACAACCTATTAAGGGATAAATAATCACTTTCAATATAACTTTTCCTGTGCCTTTTAAGGATTCCAGTGCAGCTTTCACAGCTGTATCTAACCCTTTGTACAGGTTCTTAAAAAATTGCCAAGCCACGTCGCCCAATGAAGTGATTAGCCACGATATGCCACCAGAGAGAATACCAGACAAACCGCTTAACAAATAACCGGCTGTTCTTAACAAATTTTCTGTGACAAATTTAGATAATATTTTTCCCCCAAATGAAGAACTTAAACCACTCAATATATTTGCTAAAGATTCTGTTTTGAGGTAGTTTGCCAATTGTGAAATTTGTTGCATAAAAAATAGATTTTCAATGCTACCGGCAATCCCCAATTCCGCCGACATCCCAAAACTTTCTAGAATCCCCCTAACCGGATTCAACGAATTCCTAGCAAATAACAAAAGTCTATTGCTCCCACCATATTGCCCCCACAATAATTGTTTGTAAAAGAAATTTCTTACATAATTTGCACCTCTGTTGTAAGCATTAAGTAGCCCAATATAATTGCCAGCGAGTTGCGTATATTTACCCGAACTGTAAAACGAATTCAATATATTCCAAATTTCCTCGTTTGTAATATCGCTTCGTGAAAGAAAAGCCGCCAACAAGTTGGAACCGTTTGAATGAAACTTTGATAATTGGTTTTGAAAAAGATTAAGTGCATCTTGTGAATCTAGCCCAAGAGCTCTCGCTAATGTTGCCATCCCCAAATCTGTTGCAGGTAATCCATTCACCAAATTATAAGCTTCTGTGTTCAATTTGTTTAGGAAGTTATTTAGAAGGGTCGGGTTTTTAAACAAATCGTTTGGAGAATAACCGGCGAATGATGTGCCTTGTATTAATGTACCGAGATCGTTTCCACCCCATGACCTTTTAACAACATCATATACGGAAAAATCTGTAATGTATTTACCTCTCTGATTGATTCCAAATATACCTTCAGCGTCCTTGGCTTTTATCCATGCTATATGAGCTGTTGTATTTGCCCCTGTACCGTTTTTCCATTCGATTGCGACTCTATTTTCAATTCCCCAAACCCTCAACGCTTTGCTTTCGCTTTGAAAATTTAGCCCAGTTACTTTTCCAATTGTTGACTTTATCTCTTTTACTTTAAATGTATCAAATACTGTGTTTACTAGTGGGTCAAGATAGTGTCCCAAATATGCATCGCTTGGCATGAAAGGAACCTTTATAAATGGCAATTGGCCAGCGAATTTGCTTGTAATCATGGCTACCTTCATATAGTCACCATCTTCGACAGCCCTGAGGAGGTCCTTTGTAGTGCTTGCAAAGAATAAGTTGTGTGAAGCCCGTAGCCCAGTTTGGGCTGCCATAATTCTCTCGGTTGACATTTGTGCTACGTCTTTTGCTTTATTTCGTAGCTCTGCCTTGCGGGCCGCAGGTATACTATTAATACCTAGACCTGTATTTTTTGTTTCTGCTTTCAACAATTTTTTATATGCCAAAAATTGCTGATTTTTATATATTTCGCTTTTAATTTTGTTATACTGTGCCTCTATACTAAATTGTGCTTCTAATAGTGCTTTGTCCATCTCATCTTGTCTTTTTTGTATTTTTAGTGCGTCTCCGCTTTTTGCAGTATGGGCGGTGAGTATATTTTGTTTATCATATGCTTTAGACCATCCGCCTAATGAGGGGGGTAACCCGCCTAGTGCCTGAGGTATCATATCTAGGTTGTTTGCTAGGTATTCAGCATATATAATTTTTGATAATGGTCCTGCCATTTCCTTGGTAACATTGATACCGAGCAACTTACTTAATCGTTTGTCTAAATTACCGCTAGAATTACTTAAAAATGTTTTGATATCAACATTATTGTTTACTAGTGTCTCTACTAACCTCCCGTTGTGTTGTAGTTCGACGTAGCTTGATTGTACTTTGGCTTTTTTACCTGTCTTTGTAGGTAATATTTTGTCTAAGTCAACACCTAGTTCAGATAAAATTGCTTTATTATGTGCTGAAATAATTTCACGGCGAAATCTTTCACGAGTTGCTACAGTGTCGGCATATGCTGCCAATCCTTCCATGCTGGAAGCCATTTGGGCATATGGCTTGTATTGTTTGTCTAAGTATTTGGCATCGTTAAATATTTTGAACTCTTCAAGTGATTTTCGGTCTTCATTATTAAGTTTATCTGTTGGACTAAGGGTAAACTTAATTGTTCCCCGTAGTGTCATTTTTGATACTGTTCTAAATCCGGATGGTGAAGATGGATCCGGAATGTTTTCAACATAATTCGACATGTCATACACTTTGCCTCCCAATACTTTATTTATGGTACCGAATGTGCCACCTGGCGCTTGTGTTACATCACGTGATCCCCTGATACTAGTAGCTTGGGTTTGTCCGTGTACGAGTGCACTTATTTCTTTGGCTCTTCGATCCGATGTGATTTCAGTGGCATTTAATATGTCTTGTACGGTCTTTTTGCCCATTGTTGTCAATGTTTTAATGGGGTGCTTTACTGTGTTTGGAATATCTACAACTGTTGTTACGCCTTTGAGCTCGAATAATTCATCATCACTCATTGTAAGTAATTTCGCAATGTCAGAATCTTTTGCCACTAAAGCTTGATTTGATTTTATAATCCATGTTGTAAGTACATTCCGTTTCGAGTTGTAGTATAAGGCAACTGATTTTTTGGGATATTCCGTTGGAGTTTTAAGAATATCTTCTATCCACCCAACGAAAGTTAAATCATCCTGCATATATTTGCATTGTACCAAAATCATCTAACATAACAAGAATATATGTAATTAAAGAGTTTGTGCATATTGATTTATTGTGAAATTTGCAGGTTGTAATATATACAATAATTTGTGTATACTGAATATGTATGAATATTATATATTCGAAATTTATCAACCACAGATTTGTTAGTATTTTGTCAGTTTTTGTTGGTATTATATTTTTATTTCATGTGGTACCATTTATTACTAATGATTTATATGCCAGCGATACTGATCAAAATCTATTTTCTCCTCCTCCGGCACATGCAAACTGGATTCAAGATCGGTTAGACGATATTAAAAATTTAAAGAGTACATACGAATTTACTACTTGTATCATTGATCCTGATAAAGGCAAAAAATGTGATGTTAATTTGACGACATGGGGGATAAGTGCGAGTACCCAAATTCCAACAGGAGTGGTCGCCAATACTATTTGCGCAACTGGTGATCATAATCGCGTCCTATTGGGTGAAGCTCCTTGTGTGGATGTATCTGATCCAACAGTGGCTAAACTATATGACCAAGGGATAGTGGCTGGAGGGCTTGGAGGGCTGTTGGCATTTGGATATCAACTAGCACCTACTGATATTGCCGCGCCAACCAATCTAGCGCTATTTATTAATGATGTTTCGTCAGATTCTGTATTTGGAACTCCTGCGTATGCTGAAACCAGCTTTGGACCATTTAATAACAATGCGTTTAAAAGAATCACATTAAGCGCGTGGAAGATTATGCGAAATTTAGCACTTGCTTTATTGGGGGTGATTACAGCAATTACCGCTATTATGATAATCTTTCGTAAAAAAATATCAGCACAGGCTGTTATTACGGTTTATAATATTTTGCCAAGAATTCCAATTGCCGTTGTTGTAATATTGTTGTCTTATCCATTTGTATCTTTAGCGATATCTCTAGTTACTCCCCTGTCGGGGTTTGCGGTTAAACTGGGTATTGATGTGTTTAAGTCCGCATTTTCATTTCCCTCTACAGCTGAATTCTTAAAGTACATAGTAGGGGCCTCTATAAACTCTGTGTTTATGTCTATAGTAACTATGGGAGCTGGTAACACAGCCATTATGATAATAATTGTTGTAGTAGCTGTAATGCTTGTGATAACATTAGCAGTTGGTTTAGTTAATATGTTTAAGGCATATGCGAGTATGATTGGGGTTCTATTATCAATGCCACTTGTTGCTTTATTAAGCATTATGCCAGGGCAAGAAAAAAATTTGGTTAATTTGTTTGCTAAATTAGCCGTAGATGTTTTAACAATTCCAGCAATGATATTTATTTTTATTTTGGGGCTAGCCATGATTGTGATTCCGACTAATGACTTTCATTATAATTTGATACCACAGTTTTGGTTTGTTGATATGTTTTGGGTCATGTTGTTTAAGTGGGGTATTGGGTTAGTGATTATGTGGCAAGGTGTTAAAATCAGGGGCACATTAACTCAGATGTTTGGTGCAACAAAGATATTAGGTGGTCAGCAACAACGCAGATAGTTGCCAATGTTTAGTTTTTTATAATTATGGCAGTTTTATTAAACAATTGTGGAAACGGGGGATTTGCAGGTTGTGTAACCGATCCCGCTGAGGTATTAGGTCAAAATAGAGCCGTAGCCGATTTTACCGATATTGAAAGTGTGGCTGGGTTTAGTATAAATCTAATAATTTATATAATTTACGCTATCTTATTATTTTTGTTATTTTTTTATTTAGTTATAGGAATTTATAAGGTTGTTTTTGGTGAAGACGCGTCAGCCTTAAAAATAGCACAAGAAGCCTTTGTAAGAGTCTTTTTTGTGATAATCGGTATGGTGTTGGTTACGGGTGTGTTATTTATATTATTTAATTTTCTCCATTTAGCAGGAGTGGAAAACTTTAATGAAATTTTTTGGTTTACTCAATAGACATAAAAAAATAAGTACAATTATATTTGTAGTTACATTGTATGTTTACAGTAACATGGTGAATGGTTGTGTAGCTTCAGGCATGCCTGTCGATAAATACTTTGTGCAAACTGAGTTCGGTAAATTTAACAGTGTCAATAGTATCGTTTACTGGCTAATAAATTTTGCTAAATATTTAGGATGGGTAGGAGTTCTCGTAGGAGTATTTGCCACATTAGCACTATTGATATACAAATTAATATTTGCAAGCGATCAAGAAACAATGAAAAAACTACAAGATGGTATGATTAAGACAATAATAATTATTATACTTGGGATTTTACTGCTTTTTGCGTCGTTTTTGTTATCGATTACGAGTGATATTAGTGGTGCAAAATTGCCGGTTGATTTAAATGATGTCACGAATTAATAAGTATTTTATAACCATAATAATATCAATTATATTTATTGAAACACTGTTTGGTATTGTACCAAGTAATGCGCTTGCAAAAAGTGAAGGGTGTGCGAAAATCCTGACAGGTATACAACAGGTAACTAACACTTCATATTATATACTTACTGATACGAATAAGTGTGAAATACCGTTTTACGATGGTGTATACTACGAGTTGGTGGTTGATGGTAGTATTAGTGTTCTAGGTAAATCTAGTAAACCTTTGGCCAATGATAACAACCTAGACGATTTTCAGACATGCACAAAGGTACAAGTTGATTTAAGTGAAGGAAATCATATTTGGAGTTTACTAGCGCATGATCCTAACGAAAAATGGGGTTTAATAGGTTTAATTCCAGGTTGGTTGCATGAGTATGTGTATAACGACAATAATACACGAGAGATCGAAAAATTTTATATTACAACAGAAAAGTTTCCATTTGCCGATATTCTGCACAATAAAGGTTCGGCACAATTTATTGTCAGTCTTCTCGGTGGTTATAAATACGAAATTAGTTCGCCTAGTAACAAAGTTTCTGTGACTGTTCCAGAAGCTTTTAAATCATGTAGCGGGTCTCCTACTGGTGGTGGCGGTTTTGGTGGTTCTACATCGCTTACAATGACTTACAGGTATAATCTTATAGATTTTATTGAACTTGGTAGTAAAAAGGGCACAGTTCCAATCACTGTACGTATAGAGCAAAGAAATGTAAGCGATTCTAAAGATTGGGCAGATATACAAGTTGGCTTGACGAAAACAAAAAATATTGACTACGATTTTTCTAACGGTATATGTAGGGTTTATCAAAGTGGGAGCCAGTGTTTATTAGATTCGGTTCGTTCAGATTGCGAATCTGGTTATTATCCTTGTTATAGTTCTACTGACTGTAGTGCAGGTTGTACTTGTATTCCGAAAGGTAGTAACTGTGATGCGCACATAAAAGCGGATGACAATACAGAAAATAATGCGAAACACACATTCTTTAAGGATTTCAGCTTACCACCGATTAAGGCGTTGACTTGGAATACAGCACAGGATTGGATTCATAATCTTTACATTATGATTATTGGGTTCGGTATTATTTCAGCAATATTTATTATTCCATATGTGAGTATATTGTTTGCAACTGGTAATCCAGAACGCATAAAAACCGGAAAAGAGTGGTTAACTTCATTAGTGACTGGTTTGATTTTATTGACCTTATCGGCAGTTATAATAAAGATAGTTGGAAGTGCACTTGGATTCTAATATATACCTTGTGTTAGCTGGTCAAGTATTGATAAAGATTCATTAAATCTTGCAATCCAATAGGTAAGATCGCCGACGCCTATTAGTTTCAAAAACAAATTTAAAACTGCGGTGCCGGCACCTGCTACTACAAGGATAAGTATTAGTGTGTAAACAATTCTATTTGGAAGTTCTTGCATTTTTTGAGAATTTCCTGAACCCCATATTGTAACCGTTTTGTAAATCGTAAAAACGGTAATGCCTATGGTTATTGCTATAAGTATTACCTGTATAGTGTGTAAGAGTGGAGAATTCCCTTGATTATCTCCAAGTATGCAAGAAATTAGGTATCCCAACGACTGCGGATCATCCCAATTATAACAGCCGGCCTGTGCCTGCGACGGATTTATTCCAACTACTATAATTAAGGCACTCACTAACAAAACGAGAGGTTTTACTTTTAATCGGTCGTACATGAGATAATCTTAACATTTTATTAAAATGTTATAAATAATTTGTTTGTTTTACGCTTTACAATGTGAGATTTGCATGTAGAATAAGGTGATAAATGAGATGCGTTATTAAATTATTACATCGTATATTGCCGTATGTTATATTAATGTTATCTTATGTCGTTAGTGTTCTGATAAGGATTGTAATTACTAGATTCGCTAGTTATTATATGTTAGGTGACGAAAACCTCGTATACCATGTCGCAACATTACCCATAACAGAATTTTTTACCACATTAAAGTATGAGCCACACCCGCCTCTTTTTTACTTTTTTGTAAGGATCTTATCTAAAATATCAAATAGTTTAATTATTCAACGAATTATTTTAATGGCTATTTCATATACCACCATTTTTTTGATTACACTGTTTTTAGACAGAAAAGGTATCTTAAAAAAATATAATTTATATGGGGGTCTTTCCATATTTTTTTCATCCTTTTTATTTATAAGAATTATGGGGGAAATAAAACAAGATTCTTTATCATTTCCCATATCTTTTATCGTGATGGGTTTTATACTGTATGTGACTGATAAATATCTAATCGGTATAAAAAACAAAAATATTGTGTGGGATATACCACGCAATAAGTTCGTTTGGATTTTTTCTGTTTTAGTGTTTCTTAATGTCATACTCTTTTTTATTGGGTATATACCTTATCTTTATGTTTTTATCTTTTCTTCTTTGTTTTTACTCTCAACAAGAAAGCACAAATATCTAATTGTGTTTTTTGTTATACAAGCTAGTATAATACTTGGATATCTTTCATTTATAGGGTTGGAGCAATTTATAATAAATACCCATAGATTTAGTTGGGCTACAACCTTACCAAATTCTTTATTTTTAGGAATAGATAGATTCATTGGTGTTTCTAAACCGTATGGCGATTTAAAAGATATACTAAAACTGGTTCCGTTTGTTTTTATAACTGCCTTTATTTTAAAGAAAAATAAAAAGCATTATGAAAAAATTACATTGTATTTGTTTATATTATTAACAATATTGGGATATTTATTACACTTATGGGTTAGACCAAGGTATATGATACCTACATACTTATTGCTTAGCATAATAGTTGCATGGGGGATTCAGTCAGTTTTTACGATAAAAAAATATGCCCAATATATATTGATTGTATATGTTTTTTTGCTGTTTGTGTTTTCATCACTTGTATACGCTCGTGATTATGATCACGCAATTAAATACATAATAGATGATGTTAACATGCAATTTAGGTTTGTTAATAATAATTTATATACGGAGAATAAATCAAAACCAGTAGGCATTGTTATTGCATATAATATAAGGCAGTTATACAACAAGTTGCTGTTTCCTAATGATTATGAGCAATTTATTCCTGTTTTTATTTTTAATCCAGACATAAAATACCCGAATATAGATATGAGTGAAGTTTTGAGATATGCTATCTACCGAAAATTGTCTAAGAAAGATGCTGAGTGTTCATTGTATAAAAGTGGATATTCCAATTTTATGCTAGAAATTCCAACAGAAGGGCATTCTGTGAGTCGTCTTATATTACTAGATGTGCTTGCAAGAAATTGCGATCCTATATTCTCAGAGTCTACACCTACGATAGGACTATTTCAAAACTGTAAGTTTAACATGGAATCGTGTGAACCAAAAAATTATTAATTATTTTTTAAACTCTATATTATATAATGCACTCTTTAAATGAATTGCGCCAGGGGCTCTTAAGTTAAATATTGCTTTAAAATCATCTCCATCAAACTTATAAGTACCTTTATTCGTTTCTATTTCAACTTTATCAGTATAACCACCAGATGAATAAGTTACTTTTACTTTTTTAATTTTCTTTATACCTGTTTTATCCCTTAC
>CAZDNW010000058.1:0-2574 GCA_964506905.1 uncultured Candidatus Saccharibacteria bacterium | reverse complement strand
TAAACCACTTGTTGCTTGGATGCTTTTTAATAATGAACATACTATTTATTATCCTTATGGTGGTTCGTCTAATGAACACCGTAACTTAATGGCATCAAATTTAATAGCATGGGAAGCCATAAAACTCGGTAAGAAGTTAGGAACAAGTGTTTTTGATATGTGGGGTGCTACAGCCAATAAAGATAGTGCATGGTGGGGATTTACTAGGTTTAAATTAGGGTATGGTGGGGATTTAGTAGAATACATGCCATCATATGATTTTGTTATAAACACACCTGTGTATCACACATTTAATTTTGCGTACAATACATTTTGGAAAATAAGAAAAATGATTTAACTTTGTGTTGGCTCATATAAAAATATTTCAGAATCTCTTCTAAACAATTTGTGGAATTCTTTTGTTACTTTTGTAGGTTGAATAATACTTTCATCAAGGGGAAAAGAGACACTAACTATTCTAAGGTTTTTGTTATTCGTTAATAATTTTACTAAGTATGGCGTTATTTTTTTAGAGAATTCTGGAAAAAGATAAATATATATAACAGTAGCATCTTCTAATTTAGCAGTAAGTATATCTTGTTTTACTATTTTTATCTTATTTTTATCAATGTTTGGATTTCTTATAAAAAACCATTTATTTTTTATTTTGCTTACATAATAGGGCAGGGGTGATATTTCATATCCAATTGCTTTTCTAGCATTAAAATCCTTGATTCCTATTCTTAATACTCTGCCATCTCCACTACCTATATCAACGAGTGTATCTTTATTTTTAAGTTTTGCGGTTGTTAATGCTTTTTTTATTACCTGATTATCGTTACTTACAAATGGAGAACCACTTTTACTACTAAAATGCATCGAATATAAAGAAAAAATCATTAAAACGATACCCGCAAATAGTACGATTAACAATGGTATATATAAAATAAATGTAAGTGTATCACTCATTGTCTAATATTGTATCTAATTTATTAGGAAAACCATCAGGCCAACAATGATATCTGTAATCACATGTTTCACAAACTGTATAATCATCGGTCTTATTAAATTTTAAGTCATGTATATTTTTGTATACTTCGCGAATTGTTTGTTTTAGGTTTTCAACATCAGAATCTGTAATTTCAAATGTTTCTCGTTTTGGCTTGTATCGTCTATTGCCTATAAAATCTAATTCTACCTCTGAAACTGTATAGTTAAAATTTTTATCCAAATCAACTAATAATTTATAAAATTGTAATTGCCTATATAAATCACCCTTTGAATTTTTTGTTTTGCCTAAAATGTCATTTCTACTTTTTGGTCTACCTGTTTTGTAATCCACTATCTTTACCAACTTATCTGATACATCACTAACTATCATTTTGTCTACTTTACCTGATAAATGTATTTGATCATCGAGTAAAGGTCTGCTAAATCCACTTCCAAACCATTTTTCTAAATAGATAGGTGTCTCTAATTCTGCATTTAACTCATCTTCGTAGGTTTGATAGTAAATAGTTAATATTGATTTGCCTTCTCTTAACATTTCATTAAACTGCTCATCTGTTAAGAGTTCCTTTTTTAATGCCAATTCAAACTGAATCAATAAATATGCTAAATCCACTGGTTTGTTTTTTTGCTTCTGTTTATAAAATTTCTCTAAAGCCGAATGAACTGCCGAACCAAATACTAACGGTTTTCCTTTTGGTTTTGGTGTTTTAAATAAAAAGTTTAATTTAAATTTATACGGACATTCTAAATATGTATTTAAACTTGTTGAACTTATCTTAAAGTTTCTTAATGCATGTCTAAGAAAATCAGCTTCTTCATCTGTTATTTTTCTATCTAATAATTTAGGCTTTAATAGTTGTCTTAATACTGCTGACACATCTTTTTCAAAATCACTTATCTTAATAGTTGATATAAACTTATCTGGAATTTCTTCAAAAAACATAGCAATAACACCTTCTTGCGATTTGCTCGAACTTTGATAATTTTTTGCAAGTGTTATGTATATATGCTTTTTGGCTCTTGTTAGAACAACATAAAAAAGTCTTCTTTCGTCTTCGGTCTTATGCTTTTTTGCTAGTTTTTCATCAGATAAATCTATTGTTTTAATTATATTTGGTGGAAGTTTAATTAAATCTCTTTTGACAGCATTACTCCATTTTTTATCAATGAATTTAGTTATAAATACATATTCAAATTCTAACCCTTTGGATTTATGTGCAGTAGAGAGTGTAACTGCATTAGTTTCAATATCTATTGTTTCTTCGTTTATCTTAATATCGTATTCTCTCATTAAATCTAAATATTTTAGAAAATCACCTAAATGTATATTTTTGTTTGATATATTTAATCGTTTTACTTCTGCCAAAAATGAATTTAGTTTGTTTAAGTATTCGTAACTTGATGGTTGATTTAATATCCAATCTAAATAACCTGATTCATTGATAACAGTTTCTATAAAGTCTAAAAGTGTTGTATTGGCTTCTAATTCGTTCCAACGAACTAGATTTTCATAGAATTTGATAAGTTTGTCTTTGTTTTTTAAATTTAGTGATTTGAATTCCTTATTTAAAATTGCTTCAAATA